>JAGTVG010000055.1 GCA_018224645.1 Cyclobacteriaceae bacterium | reverse complement strand
GGGGCAGGGTCCGGTATGGATAAAGTTCTGGTGCATCTGCCACATATAAATGGTCCACACCATAGGGAAATATCTGCTTTTCAATCTGGTTCAGAGCGGATCCAATCACAACGGCCTGAAGCTGAACCCTGAGTTCACGGGCAAGGGATTTCCCTTTTGTAAGCAGTTCGAGGCTTACATCGGCTAACTGCCCATCCTCCATTTCACAGTATACAATGATATTATTCACTTCGCTTATTTTTTATTCAATAATTCCGGCTTATCCAATGGTATGGTTTCCGATCAATTCTTTCATCAATTCTTCAATATCCGTGTCCGATCCGGAAAGGATCTTTGATTCCTTTGCCGTAAAAATAACATTGAATACCTTTTTTACTTTTGTCGGGGATCCGGAAAGGCCAAGATGGGTCTCATCAGCCTGGAGATCGTCGACAGTCCATTCGGAAATGTTAAGGTATGGACGTATCTGATGCAGCTTCAGGTAATCCTCGGAATCATTCTGCATTTCGGTCAGCGTTTCCGCATGTTTGTACCGTAACAGGCATTTTGCGTTCCGGGCACGGCAGTCGGGTGCTGAACCATGAACGGTGACCAGCAGGGGAAGTGGGGATTCCACCTCCTCCACGCCTCTTTCCAGCCTTCTTTTGATGACGATCCTGTTCCTGGTAACCTCCCCGATCTCTTCGGCATAAGTGACCTGGGGTATATGCAATTTTTCCGCCACCTGTGGCCCGACCTGCGCTGTGTCCCCGTCAATGGCCTGCCGTCCGCATAAGATCATATCATATGGCTCCATTTTTTTTATGGCAAGTGAAATGGCGTAGGAGGTCGCCAGCGTGTCTGATCCGGCAAATTTTTTATCAGTGATCAGGAAACCTGAATCAGCTCCGCGGAACAGGCCTTCCCGGATAATATCGGCAGCACGACCGGGACCCATGGTCAGCAGTATCACCTGCGACCCCGGAAACCGGTCCTTGATGCGAAGCGCCTGTTCCAGGGCTTTAAGATCTTCCGGGTTAAAAATGGCCGGCAGGGCAGCCCTGTTGACCGTACCATTGGCCTTCATTGCATCCTTGCCTACATTCCGGGTATCTGGTACCTGCTTGGCAAGTACAATGATCTTGAATCCATTCATAGAAAAAATATTAATCCTAAAAAGAAAAAGAATTGAGCGACACAAATAAAGTTTTAATATATTTCCTAAAAAATGATATTAATCAGGTATGAGAGCGGCTATTTTAAGGAATCAATGCATGGAGAAAATAAAAAAGGCGGAAAAAATAACCACTCAATGGGGTATTATGATGTACAATGAATATAACCATTTTCATCATAATATAACTCCTCGCTGTCCAGGAGCTGCTGGATACCCTCTATGATGAATTCTTCCCGGATATCATTAAAATGCCGGATGATACCATCGATTGTAGCCGGGCGTTCGTGGATTACTGAGAGGATCCTGCCGGGTAATTCAGCGGCAGCCTTATCTGCCGATACCTGTCCGGCTTTTTCCAGGCAGTAATCACAATGGCCACAGGGCCTGGCCGTGGATTCCCCGAAATATTGCTGTATAAAAACCGACCTGCAGGTATTGTCCTGCGAAACATAGCGGATCATGGCCTCTGCCTTATCCATTTCAGCATTTCTCCTGGCTTCGAGGAACTTTATATCCAGCGGGAGCCTGGTTGCATCATATCGGGGAGTAGTAAAGGTGATCTGAGGCTGATCCTTCCGCTTATCATAAACAATCACTTCCTGTTTGTCGAGGAGGCCTAATTTTTTCTCCACTTCCTGAACTGACGTTCTTAAGGAAATGGCCAGCTTTTTTTCCGAGATGGTGGTAAAATTCATGTACAGTTCGCCGCCATAAGTTCTCAGGAGTACTTTAATCAGGGGTTCCAGTATCCTGTTGGCCACCTGGAATTTGTAGAGATCCTCATGGGAAATCCGGACAAGGACCTTGGAAGGATGATAAAAACTTTCGGTCAGCTGAATGAATCCCTGATCTTCCAGCTTCTTTAAGGCATGAAAGGTACTTAAATAATCCAGCCGGTAGGTTTGTGAAAATTCCCTGATATCAAAATCGTAGCTGGCAAAAAGACTGCTGCCCACCGCAATCTTGTAATAATTGGCCAGGGATTGATAAACGCGTTTGATCAACTGGGGTTCCGGGGTAGAGAGCTTGATGCGGTTCCGGAGTTCTTCCATGTCTTTTTCCTGGTAAACCAGGCTTGCATATGCCCGGAGCCCGTCCCTTCCGCCACGGCCGGCTTCCTGATAATAGGATTCAAGGTTGTCAGGAATGTCGGCATGGATCACCAGGCGTACATCAGTTTTGTTAATCCCCATTCCGAAGGCATTGGTGGCAACCATAACGCGGAACCTGTTTGCCATCCATTTTTCCTGCCTTGTATTCCTTTCCTGGAAATTCAGCCCCCCATGATAATAATTGGCAGAAATTTTATTCCTGATCAGGTATTCGGCAATTTCCTTCGTCCTTTTCCGTGTTCTTACATACACGATGGATGACCCCTTGATCTTCTGCATGGCCTCCAGAATTTTGGCATCCTTATCTTCGGTTTTTCTTACGATAAAGGAAAGGTTGGGCCTCGCAAAGGATTGAATAAAGATCCTGTGATCACCTTTTAATGATAACTGATCCACAATGTCGCGGGTTACCTCACGCGTGGCTGTTGCCGTGAGGGCGACCATCCTGGAACCGGGGATATACTTTTTAAATTCGGAAATTTCAAGGTAGGATGGCCGGAAGTCATATCCCCATTGTGAGATACAATGTGCTTCATCAATGGCAAGAAGACTGATCTTCATATTTTTTGCCCGTTCAATAAACAGCTCGGATTTCAGTCTTTCCGGGGAAACATACAGAAATTTCACGTCGCCATAAATGCAATTGTCAAGTGTAATATCGATTTCTTTCAACGACATACCCGAAAATACAGCCGCCGCCTTTATCTCCAGCCGTTTGAGTTGCTCTACCTGATCCTTCATCAGGGCAATGATCGGGGTGATCACGAGGCAGATCCCATCCATGCATAATGCAGGCACCTGGAAACAGAGTGATTTGCCCCCACCCGTCGGCAGAATGGCCAGCACATCGAGACCATCAAGCACACTGGTAATGATCTTGTGCTGCATTGGCCTGAACTTATCATAACCCCAGACCTTTTTTAACGTTTCTTCAGGTGTATTGAACTTCATTCCGTTTGAGCATCATGCGAATGAAATATATGGAATTGAAATTTTAAATACAATTGGCGAAAATTCACAATATTTGGTTTTTAAAGTAATATTGCATTCGTATGAAGAGGGTTATTTTAATCATGCTCCTCGTTGCTGCTTTTCTTTCTCTATACGGGCAGAGCCAGATAACCATTAAAGGCAGGATCATTGATAAGAAGAGCGGAGATGCAGTGAGTTTTGCACATGTAGGATTATGTGAAAAGGCAATCGGTACGGTTTCGAATGTGAACGGGGAATTTGAACTGAAGCTTCCTCAATATTATCCTCGCGATACCTTATGTATATCGGCTATCGGGTATAAAACATATAAAAATCTCCCTGAAAAACTGAAGGATATCCACCCCCTCATCGTTGAAATGCAGCCGGAAACCAGCGTGTTGCAGGATGTCCTTATACTGGATGAAGCCATCACGGGAAAACGGGTGCTCGAAAAGGCTATCAACAGAATTTCAAGGAATTATTCATCCCGACCCTATCAGCTTGAAGGGTATTACCGGGATTATCTGAAAAAGAATAACGAATACATCAGTTTTCTTGAAGCCGCCATCACCGTTCAGGATATGGGTATCAATACACAGGAGTCAAAATCCAGGATCAGAATAAATCAACTCAGGTTCAGCGATAACTATGAGGAAAATTATTATAAATACCTGCATAAGGACGAGGAGGATACGCTGAAAGAAATACTTGAAGGGGAATCGGCATTTTACTGGGGTAATGAATTTTCCAACATGCGGTATCATAATCCGATCCGCAACAGGCTTGAAAGCGTTCCATTCCTGGGTGTTTTTGATAATTTCTACCAGAGCAGCTACCAGTTTAATATTGGCTATTACACCTATGTGGATGAAGAGGAAGTTTATGTCATTAATTTCAAGCCGAACGAAATGTATAAGTATCATCACGTGCAGGCCGACGGGGAAATATACATACGGGTCCGGGACTATGCAATCCTGAAATTCAATTATCATTTTTATGTTACCAAATTCGGGGATAAAAAGAAATGGTATGAACTCAATGTGGAATACAGGGACTACCAGAACATGATGTTCCTTAAATATATTTCCTACGTGAATTATTTTAAGATCTATACAGGTTTTGAGATCTCTGAACTTTATCAATACAGGGAGTATTTTGTAACGGATATCCATTATCCCGATTTCGAAACGATCCCCAAATCTGAGAATATTGACAAATCCGTTCCCCTGCATGCCCATGAAGCACCCAATGAACTTGAATTCTGGGTGGATTACAATGTAATTCTCCTCGAAAAACCACTGAAAGAATAATTTTATCCGTAATATAGCAGATCGAAATCCGGGATGTTCTATTTTTTCCTAACAGGGTATGTCATATGATTGTCTTCCGGGCAGAAGTTTTCCTTTAGGGGCAACTGCCTACAATAAGGGGGTGAACTTTTCGGTATTTGCCAAAAACGCAAATTCCGTTGAATTACTTTTATTTGATAAAGCGGAAGATACAGGACCAAGTGAGATCATTTCCCTTCATCCCCTGGTCAACCGTACCTTTTATTACTGGCATGTTTATGTTATCGGCTTAAAACCGGGACAGCTTTATGGATACAGGGTATATGGTCCGTATGATCCGGAGAACGGCAGCCGGTGTAATCCAGAAAAAGTGCTTGTCGATCCATATGCAAGAGCCATTATTACACCAAAGGGTTTTTCCAGGGAAGCGGCGGTGAAACCTGGTGATAACTGTGCGCGGGCCATGAAGTCGGTAGTCATTCCCCGGAATACGTATGACTGGGAGGGGGATGAGCCGTTAAAAGTTCCTTATTCCACTTCGGTTATTTATGAAATGCATGTCAAGGGATTCACCCGGGATCCATCCTCCGGGGTTACCCCTGAAAAGCGGGGGACCTATGCCGGGTTGATTGAAAAGATCCCCTATCTCCAGGATCTCGGGATCACCGCCGTGGAACTGATGCCTGTCCTCCAGTTTGATCATCAGGACGCACCGGATGGTCTCACCAATTACTGGGGTTATACACCTGTTAATTTTTTTGCCCCTCATCATGGATATGGGTATGAAAAAGATCCCATTTTACTTGTCAATGAATTCCGTGATATGGTGAAGGCATTTCATCGGGCAGGCATAGAGGTGATTCTGGATGTGGTGTACAACCATACCGCAGAAGGAGGAGAAGATGGCCCCACCTATAATTTTAAAGGATTTGGCAACCAGGCATATTATCTGTTGAACCACGGCAAAAATGAATATCTTGATTATACAGGCTGTGGAAATACCCTTAATGCAAATCATAGCATCGTCAGGAGGATGATCATGGACAGTCTCAGGTACTGGGCATCGGAAATGCATGTGGATGGGTTCAGGTTCGATCTCGCCTCCGTTCTTTCACGAGATGAATCCGGGGAACCTCTGAAAAATCCGCCGATCCTGTGGGAGATCGAGTCTGATCCGGTACTGGCCAATTGCAAATTGATCGCTGAGGCATGGGATGCCGCCGGTCTTTATCAGGTGGGGACGTTTATCGGGGAAAAATGGTCTGAATGGAATGGACATTATCGGGATGATATACGGAAATTTATAAAAGGTGAAAAAGGACAGGTGAGAAAACTTGCTTCCAGGATACTTGGAAGCCCGGATATTTTTACTGATCCAGAAAGGGAACCCAATCGTAGCATTCATTTTGTGACATGTCATGATGGATTTACGATAAATGATCTCGTTTCCTATAATGATAAACACAACGATGCAAACCTGGAACAGAACAATGACGGATCCAGTTTTAACGACAGCTGGAATTGTGGCACGGAAGGTCCGACTCATCAGGCCAGCATAGAACTGCTCCGTATCCAGCAGATCAAAAATTTCTTTTCCCTGATGTTTTTTTCCCAGGGAACGCCCATGATCCTGATGGGAGATGAGGTACGCCGGACCCAGCAGGGGAATAATAATACCTATTGCCAGGACAATCCGATTTCCTGGTTTGACTGGCGTCTTGTCGACCGGAACAGGGAGATCCTGGATTTTGTCAGAAATCTGGTCAATTTTGCACAAACACTCGAGCTATTCAAACTCGAAAAGATCCTCACTACCACGGGTATGGTCAGCGGTCCCCATCTCATCTGGCATGGAACGAAACCGCATCAACCGGACTGGAATCATTATTCCAGATCCCTGGCTTACAGTATGTCTTATCCGGAATACAGGGAATATGTTTATGTCGTTTTGAATGCTTATTGGGATGGACTTGTGTTCCGAATGCCTGAACTGGCTCATGATCTGAAATGGCACAGACTGGTCGATACAAGCCTTAAAAATCCATATGACTTTATTCATCCACGTATCTCCAAACCGCTCCGGAACAATATTTACAAGGTGTCAGGACGGTCGGTAGTGGTGTTGATGGGCCGGTAATTCATCTCATTTAATTTACTGAATTATAATGAATCCAAATCACTTGGATTAATCAAAAATAATTGATCCGGCTAAGTTACATATGGCCTTTTAATATTTTAGATAATAAACTTTTCTAAATAAGTTGAATAATTGGCAAAAAATCCGCTTTTTTGTGTCAATTAAAATGATTCATATCTTTGAAGCTTCAGTCGTTTTATTTGGGTTACATCTTTGATTTTCCCTTAATTTAAAAATATTAAATAATGAAAAACAGGTACCTTGACCTTATCGAACAGACCTTTTATTTTCCGCAACCGGAATTCACACTTGATGAAGATAACCTTCTTTTTCATGGAATACCTCTGATGGAAATCATCAAACAATATGGTACACCTGTAAAGCTTACCTACCTTCCCAAGGTCTCTGATCAAATCAAAAAGGCCAGGAAACTATTCAATGTTGCCATGGCCAAGGTCGATTATCAGGGAGAATACCACTATGCCTATTGCACAAAAAGTTCGCATTTTTCCTTCGTGATGGAGGAGATTCTGAAGAATAATGCCCACATTGAGACTTCTTCGGCGTTTGATATTAACATCCTGGAATCCTTATTTGAGGAAAATAAAATTGATAAAGACAGGTATATTATCTGTAACGGATTTAAACGTCCGCAATATATTGAAAATATCACCCATCTGATCAATGAAGGGTTTGAAAATACCATCCCTATCCTTGATAACATCAGTGAAATTGACGCATACAACAATAGGATCCGGAAAAAATGCAAGATCGGTATCCGGATTGCTTCTGAAGAGGAGCCCAAGTTCGAATTTTATACCTCCAGATTGGGTATCGGGTACAAGGACATCATTCCTTTTTACCTTGAAAAGATCAAGAACAACCCCAAATTTGAACTGAAAATGCTTCATTTTTTCATCAACACGGGGATCAATGATAATTCCTATTACTGGAACGAGCTCCTGAAGGGAATCAACATCTATGTGGAACTCAGGCAGGTTTGTCCCACCCTGGATTCCTTCAACGTCGGCGGTGGCTGGCCAATCAAAAACTCACTCGCCTTTGAATATGATTATGATTATATGGCAGAGGAGATCATTGCCCAGATCAAACAGACCTGTGAGACCAACGATATTCCTGAGCCGGATATATTTACCGAATTCGGGAGTTTTACGGTTGGGGAAAGCGGGGCCATCCTGTACTCGCTGCTGGACCAGAAAAGACAGAACGACAGGGAAGCCTGGAACATGATCGACAGTTCATTCATGACCACCCTTCCGGATTCCTGGGCCATAAACAAACGGTTCGTGATGCTGGCCGTCAATAACTGGTTTGAAGAGTATGAAAGGGTGTTCCTTGGGGGCCTTACCTGCGACAGTGATGATTATTATAATTCGGAAAAACATTCAAATGCCATATATTTACCAAAGTATAATAAAAACAAACCTCAATATATCGGATTCTTTAATACAGGAGCTTATCAGGAGACACTGGGTGGATTTGGCGGATTACAGCATTGCCTCATTCCGGCACCCAAACACGTGGTGGTAGACAGGGACCAGAACGGTGAATATTTTACGAAATTGTTTGCCAAGGAACAGAGCTTTAAGTCTATGTTAAAAATATTAGGATACTGAAAGTTTGCATTTCCATTCTTTTGATGTTTTTTTCAAACGGGTTAAATTAAAGCAGGATTGAATATTAGATAAGAATAGAACATTTTACTGAAACTGATGAGGGTAACAAACGAAGCTTTGATCCATGAAGAACTCACCTGGTATAAAGATGCAATTATTTATGAATTACACATAAAGGCATTCTTTGACAGCAATAATGACGGTATAGGAGATTTCGGTGGATTGATCCAGAAACTGGATTACCTGGAGGAACTGGGCGTGACGACCATCTGGTTATTACCGTTCTATCCTTCCCCCCTTCGGGATGATGGCTATGACATAGCGGATTACTACAACATCAATCCTTCCTACGGATCGATCAGGGATTTTAAAAAATTCCTCAAGGAAGCGCATAAAAAGGGATTGCGCGTGATCACGGAGCTGGTACTGAACCATACATCGGACGAACACGAATGGTTTAAAAAGGCCAGGAATCCTGCACCCGGGAATCCTTACCGGGATTATTATGTCTGGTCGGATACACCGGAAAAATATAAGGATACGCGGATTATTTTCACGGATTATGAGACATCAAACTGGACCTGGGATGGGAAGGCCGGGGCATATTTCTGGCACCGTTTTTTTTCTCACCAGCCGGACCTGAATTTCGAAAATCCACGGGTCCAGCAGGAAATGTTCAAGATCATTGATTTCTGGTGTAAAATGGGTGTGGATGGCTTCCGGCTGGATGCTGTTCCCTATCTTTTTGAGGCTGAGGGGACCAATAATGAAAACCTGCCGCAAACCCATGGATTCCTGAAAAGGTTGCGGAAATTCATCGATGATCATTATACAGGGATCATGCTGCTTGCCGAAGCGAACATGTGGCCTGAAGATTCGGCTTCCTATTTCGGGAACGGGGACGAATGCCATATGAACTATCATTTTCCGCTGATGCCCAGGATGTTCATGGCATTGAACATGGAAGACCGTTATCCGATCATTGAGATCATCAACCAGACACCGAAAATCCCGGATAATTGTCAGTGGGCCAATTTTCTCAGGAATCATGATGAACTGACCCTTGAAATGGTCACGGATGAAGAAAGGGATTATATGTACAAGGTATATACCAAGGATCCTCTGGCACGCATAAACCTGGGTATCCGGAAACGCCTTGCGCCACTCCTTGAGAACAACCGGAACAAGATCGAGCTGATGAATATCCTGCTTTTTTCATTGCCCGGAACGCCTGTGATCTATTATGGGGATGAATTCGGCATGGGGGATAACCATTACCTGGGTGACAGGGATGGCGTCAGGACCCCGATGCAATGGGATCCTGGAAGAAATGCCGGATTTTCTAGGGCCAATCCACAGCAGCTTTATCTTCCGGTGATCATTGATCCGGAATACAAGTACGACAGCATAAATGTCGAAAACCAGCTGATCAATACCAATTCCCTCTTATGGTGGATGAAGCGGGTCATCCGTATGCGGAAGCGGTATAAAGCATTCGGAAGGGGTGAAATCAGGTTCCTTGAACCAGCCAACCGTAAAGTCCTGGTGTTCATACGGGAATATAAAGATGAAAAGATCCTGGTGGTTGTCAACCTCTCAAGATTTGCCCAGGCGGTCGAACTGGACCTGGAAGACCTCGAAGGATACATGCCACTGGAAGTTTTCAGCAGGAACAGTTTTCCCGTGATCCATAAATCACCCTATGTCGTCACCCTCGGGCCCCATGGATATTACTGGTTTGAGCTGAAAAAAACAAAGGAGAGGATACTGGTTGATGAACCGGTTGATTTTTCAACGGTACTGCAGGTTAAAAAATGGGACCAGCTGTTCAGAAACAACAAAAAAGATATTCTCGAAACACAAATCCTTCCGGCATACATTACCAAACGGCGTTGGTTTACCGGGATGCATAAGGGAATTGAGTCCGTCAATATTTATGAGAACATCGGGGTGATCAACGGCAGTGAACATTATAATATGCTCCTGCTTGAGGTCAGATATTTTGAAGGTCTGCCGGAATTTTATTTTATGCCCGTATCATTTGCGACCGAGAAAGCGGAACGCGAATTGATCGAGTATTATCCCCAAAGCATCATCTGCCGCGTTCATTGGGGTGAAAAAACCGGGATTTTATATGATCCTTTGTATGCAGAACATTTCCGGCAATACCTGCTGGTATTGCTGACGAAAAATAAAAGGCTCGATGACAGCGACAGCAGCATTCATTTCTACTCAATCAATAATCTTCGTGTGCTGGAGGAGGAAAACAATCAGGAATTGAAAACCTCCAAGCTCATTGATTCCGCTGAAAGCCATACGGTGATCGTATATGGCAATATGCTTGTGTTAAAAATGTACAGGCATCTCGATTACAGCTCCAGCCGTGATGTGGAGATATCCAGGTTTCTTTCTGAAAAAATAAAATTCGATCAGGTACCGGAATATTTCGGGACCATCGAATTCATAAGATCGAAATCATATCCTTCCACGCTTGGCATAGCGCAGCATTATATACCCGGTGCCATCACTGCCAGTGAATATCTTGCCGACGGGTTCCAGCGTTATTATGAAAATATGGCTTCGCTGGGCACCAGGCGTAAATTACCCAGGTTAAAGGGATCACTGAAAAATCCTGCTTCCTTCGATGATCTGAACCTGGAAGGACAGAAGATCCTGGGAGGGGCTTACCTGGAACATGTACTCCTGCTTGGTCAGCGAACTGCCGAAATGCACAAGGCACTATCCTCTGCACAGGATGAACGGGATTTCCAGTTTGAAGAATTCACCCTCCATTACCAGAAATCGTTGTACAGCGGATTGAAGACACTGGTGAGGACAGCCATCAGGGCCCTCGAAAAGAAACTGGGCGTATTCAATCTGGAAGTACGGAAGGAGGTACTGGATCTTTTCCAGTATGAAGAAATTCTTGAAGAACGTTTTAAGCGAATTGCCGTCAGCAAACTGGAATGCATGAAGCTCCGGATCCATGGGCATTATCATTTATCCAGGATATTGTTTACAGGAAATGATTTCATCATTATCGGCTTTGAAGGGGATCTTTCCTTTTCATATCATTCGAAAAAAGTAAAGAAAGCTGCCTTGCGTGATCTGGCCACCCTGATCTATTCCATACACCGCACCGCCCAGACCACGGCCATCAGCAACCAGTATGATAGCCCCTATCCGATCAGGTGGTTCCATTATATCAGTGGGTTTCTTATCAAATCCTATATAGAAAATACGGTGGGTTGTGAATTTATCCCCACCGACCGTCAGCAGTTCAATAATCTCCTGGAGATTTTCCTGCTGGAGCGGGGCTTGAATGAACTGAATGAGGAACTGGAAAGGGCTCCGGAAAATGCGGTGATTCCCATCCGGCTGATCAGATATGTCTGTGACCAGTATCTGTTGAAGGAAACGGAAGGAGGGAGTTAGGGGAGAAGGCGTGATATTCATGACATGACGCCAAAGTTATGGCATGAAGATCACGTCCGGGGATTTTGCGATTATGTTATTTTTTTTTCAGGAGCGGTGAGCCCGTTGACCAACATTCATCGATTCAATCGTAAATTCCATTTTCGTGCGCGGGTTAAAATTGTCGGTAACAACGCCACCAGCCCTGAAGATTTAAATTTGGATTTGGCCTGCGGTAATCGCGGGAATGCCTGGCATTATTTGTTTCGTGGTTATTCCGGCTGTGCATGATAGGCTGAAGTCCAGAATTGTTATCATTCAGTTTCCGTATCCTGAAGAATACGGCACCACGCAAACTCAGTCTTCCTGATCTCTGTTATCTTTTACCACGCAAACACGCTCTCCCGGACCTGTGCCATCTTCAAATGATGATTAAAATCCGGGTTCCAAACATAATTCCTCATCGGTGTTATTATACGTTCAGCCATTGGAAATATGCCTGCTGGAAATTTATTTTCTCCCTGTATAAGAACTACCATCAAAATAAATTATTTTAGAAATTGAATTTTTTTTGGTTATCTTTTACTGGTTTTCCCTTGAATGGCTATGAAAAAATTTTTGATTTGTGACAATGATAATGATTTACTGGAGTTGCTGAATATCTATCTGAAATCAAAAGGATATGATTTTATGCTTGTGAATCAGGGAAATATGGTGATGGAAACGTTGAAAAGAAATCATATACAGCTTGTATTTCTGGATCTGAATCTTGCTGATATGCACGGAACAGAAATTATCGAACAGATCCGGAAGGATCCCCAGACCAAGGACACGACCATCATATTGTTGACTGCCTCCCTACGGGCAAAAAGGAACATGGATAAAATGAATGTGGATGGTTTTGTTGAAAAGCCTTTTGATTTAAAGGATCTGGACAGAATGATCAGGAAAAAACTGAAGAAGTAGGGATCATAGGGTAACGACCGGTTGTAAATATTTAACGGGAAACAACTCTTTCAAAAAGAGAATATATATTTACCGGCGGGGACCATTCATTTCATGTTGTTGAAGCTGTCAATCGTCTGTTACAGCTTTCAGCAGATAATATATTATTTGGTTTTTAAAATACCGTGATATCTGCTTCCGGCCGATTCGTTAAGAATCCGGAAAAAATTGAGTATAATTTACATTATAGATTTTCGTTGTCGTAGTCGGGTGTGACTTTGATGTTTAACAGATATGAAGACATTAACCAGCAAGGAAATAGCTGAATTGTATCAGACACTGGTTGAAAAGGCCAACAGCATCATTATGTTCTGGGATAAAAATGGAATAATCCGTCATATCAATGAATTTGGTGCTGATTTTTTCGGCTATAAGCATAATGAAATTATCGGTCAGCATGTCATGATCCTGGTACCGGATATGGACAGCAGGGGAAACGATCTCAGAATGCTGGCCCAGAACATCCTGGATCATCCTGAACAGCACATCAGGATGCCGAATGAGAATATAACGAAGGATGACAAAAGGGTCTGGATCTCCTGGACGAATAAGGCGATACAGGATGAATATGGGAATGTCAATGAGATCCTGGCAATCGGGAATGATATCACGGAACTGAGAAGGATCGAGGATAAATTGCGGATCGAACACGATAAGCTGAAAGCGATCCTGGAAAATCTAAACGTGGGTGTCGGCGTGACGGATAATAATGGAAATACAATTAGCCTGAATAAAGCGGCTCTGCAGATCCATGGATTCAAGCATGAATCGGAAATGCACCATAGCTTTCTTAAATATGTCCAGGATTTTGAACTTCAGTATCCTGATGGCACGTTTATGCCCGTGGCCGACTGGCCCTCGTCCAGGGCGGTACGTGGGGAATTTGTACGTGATTACGAGGTCAGGCTGGTCAGGAAAAAAAACAATACAGAAAGATATATCAATTATTCCGTCACACCCGTTTTCGACAGGTATGGGGAAGTCACCTATTTTGTTTTTAATATGGTGGATATCACGGACCGGAAGATGATGGAGAATACGCTATTATCTAAAAATCAGGATCTTGAACTGGTGAATCAGAAGCTGGGGAAGTTCAATGATCTGCTGGAAAACCTTTTATACATAGCGGCCCATGATCTTAAGGGACCGCTTAATAATTTTAAAATGGCCTTTGACCTGTTTGATTTAATGAAGACAAAGGAAGAAAAACTCGAACTTATCGAAAGGTTCAGGTCCAATTATATACATCTGGAAAAAACCATCCGGGGCCTGACCGAGATCCTGGAAATCCAGCAGATCGATAAATGTCATATTAAGACAATTGATGTCGAATCCTGCCTGAAGGAAATATTGAATGATATCAATTTATCCAAGGAAATCGACATAAACATTTCGTGGGATTTTAAAAATGCCCCCGTAATCACTTATGTTTCAGCCTATTTCACCAGTATATTAAAAAACATCATCAGCAATGCAGTCAAATACAGAAAAAAAGGGGAACCATTGAAAATACATCTGGAGAGCTGGAAACGGCGCACCAAGATGGTGGTCAGCGTTAAGGATAACGGAATTGGCATTGACCTGGAAAAAAACGGGAAGGATCTTTTCAAACCCTTTAAACGGTTCGCCGCTGATGTGGATGGGACCGGAGTCGGGTTATACCTTATTCAGAATATGATCTCGGAGAATGGCGGGCGCATTGAAGTTGAAAGCCAGCCCGGAAATGGCGCCACTTTTAATTGTTATTTTAAGGAATATAAATTAGATTAAGGTTAATGAAAAAATTCTTAATCTGCGAGGATGACAGGGATATGGTGGATTTTTTGAAGAAATATCTTCCATCAAAAGGATATGATTTTTTGATTGTGGAAGAAGGCAGAATGGTATTGCCGGCCCTTAAAAACGATCATATCCAATTTCTCCTGCTTGATCTGAATCTGCCCGACATGGATGGGAGGGATGTCATTAAGTTATTACGTAGCGATCCGAAAACCAGGGATATTCCCATTATATTGTTTACGGCGACAGCCCGTGCTGAAAAGATTCAGGAAGAATTCAAAATAGAAGGCCTGCTGAAAAAACCATTTGAGCTTGAAGACCTGAATCAGGTGATCAGGAAGTATTGCTGATTATAACAAAAACTCATGCCATGACTCAAAGTCATGGCATGAGTTTTTGTTATTCCACCGCCGGTAGTGAAAAACTGAAGGTCGGTCCCTTTCCCTTTTCGCTTTCCAACCAGATATTCCCTCCCTGGTGGCGGATGATCTCCGATGAAATGAAAAGGCCTATTCCGAGGCCTTTATATCGGCCCTTTTCGGAATTG
>JAGTVG010000054.1 GCA_018224645.1 Cyclobacteriaceae bacterium | reverse complement strand
TTTTAAATCCCTCATCGAAAATTTCATCCGGGAAAATATGCCCCTGTGGTTCATTACCGGCGAAAATACCATGATCACGGGATTTAATAATATGAACCGGACCCTGGATCTCAGACCGTTGAGGAACCAGTCAGACAATATTTTCCCTGCCTTTAATCAGAATTTTTCGCTTTTCAACATTTCCGAAGAAACGAGGGAGATCATTTCCGGCCTCCCCCCGGTACTTGTCCCTTTTGGAGAATATTCTCTGAAATCCGAAGCCGAGGTGATACTTTTTCAGCAGGTCGGAAAGATCGTGACAAGCAAGCCATTGCTGATGCTGAATAAAAATCAGAGCATAAAGGAAGCCATCCTTACCGGTACGGGTGTCTGGCAATGGCGGTTGAATGAATACATGGAGAATGAATCATTCGATGGGTTCGATGATCTGATCAGTAAAATAGTACAGTATTTAAGTTCAAAGGAAGATAAACGTAAGTTCAGGGTATACCCTGTTAAAAATGAATTCTGGGACAATGAGCCTGTGATTTTTGAGACAGAGATCTATAATGACATTTTTGAAAAAATACACGGGCAGAAAATCGACCTGACCATCAGGGATGAAAATGACAGTTCACAATCCTATTCCTATGTGATCAGCCCTGCCAATACACGGTTCAGGATAAGTGGTCTTCAACCGGGCGTATATCGGTATACGGCCAGGTCAAATGTCAATGGGGAAAATGTGTCGGCAACAGGAATGTTTTCAATAAAAAAAATGCAGGTTGAACTTACCAACATCACTGCCGATCACCAGTTGCTGAAAGAGCTCAGCAGGCGATCGGGGGGACAATATTTCGACTATTCCAGGATATCAGAGCTGCGGGAAAGAATCCAGGGCTCGGATGTAAATTCCATGATCATCAGTTCTGAAAACTACCTGGCCATCATCAACATGAAGTGGATCTTCTTCGTATTGCTGCTATTGTTTACAATCGAATGGGGCTTCAGGAAATATCTGGGCGGTTATTGATACGGTTGATATACAGGCCATGACTTTGTCGAGTCATGGCCTGAACGTATCAACTGATCACTAAAGTTTCTTCACCCGGCCACTGCCAGATACATTACTGATCACCTTATCGGGATCGCCTGTATAATAAACACTCCCGCTGCCGCTGATCCTGGCATCCAGTGTTTGCCCGACATTAATCCTTGATTTACCCGATCCGCTGATCTGAACATCATAGGCATCTGCCCTCATGTCTTCCGCATCCAGGCTGCCTGATCCGCTGATGGTTAATCGTACATCAGTCGCATTTCCCGACAAAGCCATATTCCCCGACCCGCTGATCGATGTTTTTAATTCATCAGCATTGATCTTAAGTTCCATTCTACCCGATCCGCTGACACTGAGATCGAGGTGATCAGCTTCCAGGGTATTTTCCGAAATAACCTTGCCCGAACCACCCAGTGAAATTTCAGAAATTTCCGGGGTTGTGACATATATCGATACTCGGTCCCGGCTGAAATTCCATCCTCCCTGTTCATACCTGATCTGCAGGGTACCGTTCCTTACCTCAGTGATCAGGTCGTCCAGATCATCCTGGTCACCTTTAACTTCAACGCTCACACGGTTTCCCTGGGTAATAAATAGATCACCTGCCACGCCCATGGAAATGGCAGAGAATTTCTCAACGTTCCTTTTTTCAGATTGTGCCAGTAAGGCAGTATGGATTGAAAAAATAACGGCAACAGTTAAAATCAGGCTTCTTTTCATTTTATGTGTTGAATTAGTTATACGCAACTTTTTGCTCCCTTCGGTTCCAGGAACAGTGTATTACCGTTTCTGAGGGTCAAACCGATGATATCCTCAGCCGTATATTTTACTTCCGGCTGTTCATCATTCGTTTCAATGCAGATATCATCAAGGTTATTTACCGTAATATAAATATTCACCCTATCATTTCTATGTTTTATAAAATCCATCACCCTGGATATCAGCCTTTTCCCTTTCTCTTTAACAGTCACGCAACCGCCGTTGTTGACGGTTTCAATATTCCTGATTTTATTACCGGGACCCTCCACCAGGATATTCTGTTTTTCACCCTTCATCAGAAAAACGTTACATTCTATATCCACCATTAACTGATTAAAGGAATCGATGGCATTAACCTCTGAAACGGATCCTTTTTCTAGCTGTAAAATGCTGGTCTGTAATAACAATAAGAGCACGATCAGGAGGCCGAAGCCGGCATATAATTGAAATTCCCATTTCATATTTATCGAATTACAACTATATAGATGATAAAAACATGAAACGGGTTGCAGAACTTATGAAAAAATTATAATAAAATCAGTTAAACCTGGTTTAAAGCCTGATCGAGATCCTCAATCAGATCCTCAGCATCTTCAATTCCGATGCTTAACCGGATCAACGAATCTTTCAGGCCCACTTTAGCACGCTCATCAGCCGGGATACTTGCATGCGTCATCGTTGCCGGATGACCGCAAAGGGATTCAACACCACCCAGGGATTCAGCGAGGGCAAAAACCTTAACGTGTTTCATGAATTGAACGGCATCTTCCATCCTGTCGCCTTTCATGGTAAAAGAAGCCATGCCGCCAAAATCCTTCATCTGGATGGCTGCAACTTCATGGTTTCTGTGATCTGCCAGTCCAGGCCAGAAAACCCGGTCGGTTTTTTCATGATGAGATAAAAAATTTACAATTTTTCCGGCATTACTGCAATGCCGTTCCATTCTGACCTCGAGGGTCTTAATACCCCTCAAAACCAGGAAAACATCCTGCGGCCCGGGAACTGCACCACAGGCATTCTGAATGAAATATAATTTCTCCGCGATATGTGGATCCTTTACGACCACAAGGCCTAAAATCAGATCGGAATGACCCCCCAGATACTTGGTTGCAGAATGTACTACGATATCTGCTCCGAGGTCCAGGGGACGCTGAAGGCAGGGTGTTGCAAATGTATTGTCCACAGCAACCAGGATCTGGTGATCCACCGCTTTTTTACAAATGCTTTTGATGTCGACTATATTCATCATCGGATTGGTGGGCGTCTCAATCCAGATCAGTTTTGTCCTGTGACTGAAATAATCGACAATTGACACGGGATCACTCATGTCCACAAAATGGAATTTAATGCCATAAGCTGCATAGATCTTAGTAAATATCCTGTATGTCCCGCCGTACAGGTCACTGGTGGATATCACCTCATCCCCTGGTTTCAGTAACCTTACGATAGCATCAATGGCCGCCATACCGGATGCAAAACTTATTCCATATTTCCCATTTTCAAGTACGGCCATATTTTCCTCCAGCACTTTACGTGTGGGATTCTGAGTCCTGGAATATTCGAATCCAAGATGTTCGCCTGGAGCCTTCTGTACGTACGTGGACGTCTGGTATATGGGGGTCATGATTGCCCCGGTTGAAGGATCCGGCCTGATTCCGGCATGTATCACTTTAGTTCCAAATTTCATAGAGTGGGTTTTTGATCTTTACCAAAATAATTCATCATTTTTTCCCTCATCTGGTCCCCGTTTTCGCGGTATTCCGGAGTCAGGCTCTGCTTATCAGGAAAAGTCTCCATATGCAGGGTACTTGTCGGGAAGGCAAATCGGACATTCAGTTTTTCTGCGAGTCCGAGTATCTTCAGGATGATCTCATGCCTGTACTGAAGTTCAAGCGCCCAGTTGGGTGCATTGAAAAAGATATAGAACATGATATTCAATGAGGAACCTCCAAAATCATTCAGGAAAATGTGATATTTATCCTTCCGGGTATGCGAATGTTCCTCAACGATCCGTTTCAATCCTTCAAGAAAGACTTCTATTAAACGGGGAGGCGTGTCATATGTAATCGCCAGTGTCGTATAGAACCGTCTATAAGTCCGCATTCCGTGATTATCAATGGTCCTGTCAGCAAGTATGCCATTGGGAACGTATATCAGCGAATTACGGAAAGTTCTGACCCTCGTTGATCGTAATCCGACTTCCTCCACCTCCCCGTCAATGTCGCCGCTGGTGATCCACTGTCCCACCTGAAACGGCTTATCAATAAATATCATCAATGATCCGAAGAAATTTTTAATGGTATCCTGTGCGGCAAGGGCAAAGGCCAGCCCGCCAATGGATAAGCCGGTAATGAACGGGATGATCGAAATTTCCAGATTGATCAGGACAAACATCACCCCTATGACAATAACGAACGTTTTGAGGATCTTCCGGATGAGCGGAACCAGTTGATCATCGAGGGTGCTCTCTGTCCTCTTGGCTACCTTGAACATGTATTCCCCAAATACATCCACCAGCTTGTAAAATACGATGGTCAGGAATACAGGCCACAGCGCCTTCAGGGCCAGGATAATATATTTCGCCAGCAGCACCGGAAGCTGTAGAACGGGCACCAGGATAATCAGGATCGGGAAGATCACCAGATAACTGATCGGTTTGGCGATAGGCTTGATCAGCCCGTGAACAATTTCCCGGTAACCATACCGGTTCAGCAGTACGATGATAATTTTCTCAAAGAGAAGAGAAAATATCATATGAACAATAAATGATAATACAATAATGATAAGAATGCCGAAAATCTGCCAGGTGTGAAGTCCAAGGATCCTGGTCTGCCCCAGACGGGGTAAAATCTCAAGCAGTTTATCCGAACCGAACGGAAAAACCCTTTTATGGATCCTGTCGATGTGGTCTATGGATGCTTTGGAATAGATCCACTTGTTCCCGGATTTTATCAGATAGATCTCCGGATAACTGGAGGTAAGGATATAGCGGTTTCTGTTGGAGGCTGAATCCAGAAAATCCGGATTTCTGGGAATTAAATCCATCTCAATATAGATGCCCTCCCCGTTAAGGATCTGCTTCATCTTCAGCGCCGCAGATTTTGCCTTTTGTGGTGTTACTCCTTCCTGAATAAACGCCTGGGATGCAATCTCAGGATGAAAATTATTCTCGCTGAGGTATTCCAGGTGAGTGTAGACTGCCTGGTACGGATTTTCGAGGGCCAGCCGGCTTGTATCAGATAATTCTTCCTTTCCTGATGCATATCCAAAAGACAGAGACACCAGCCAAAACAGATAAAATGCTTTTTTGAAAACCCCCTGAATCCTATTTTCTATAAAACGAAGAAACTGAAAACTGATTCCCATAACAACTGTATAAATGAAATTTATTATTGACTTCAGAATAAACCAATCCGATCTTAAATCCACTTTCTATAGGTTGCTGATTGATCAGATCTCCGTTCCCGTCAAACAGATAGGTGAAACCCTGTTGCTGATCGGTAAACGAATAAATTTCATTCCCGGCACTGAAATTATAAAACTGAACTTCCAGCTTGTCTGAAAATAATAATTCTTTATCAAAGATAACATCTCCATTCGGATGAAGGACACTGATGTTATTATAATCCTGTCTGCAAACAACATATGTATTGTTCAGCACATCCTGAACTATCTCAAAATAGCTTTCATTTCCCCGTCTGTAAAGCTGGATTTTTTCAACAACCTGTCCTGCCAGATTACACTTGTTAATTTCACCGTTTTCCAGGACAAGGTGAATTAACGTCCTGTTGAAATCCGTACCACGCTGCACGAATGCAGGACTTTCAATGCTATTCTCAAAATTCACAGGGAACCCTTTATAAAATTC
Organism: Cyclobacteriaceae bacterium; assembly: GCA_018224645.1. GTDB lineage: Bacteria > Bacteroidota > Bacteroidia > Cytophagales > Cyclobacteriaceae > JAGTVG01. The sequence continues at coordinate 2,233 of JAGTVG010000054.1, read as the reverse complement.
ACCGCGCCTGGTCATTAAATTGAAAATCCCGCTCTCCTCGAATGCGATCAGACAGTCTCTTCCACCAATCCTGAGATGAAATGGCATGGAGGAAAACCGGCTGGCAAATTCCATGGGCCCCCAACCTTCAAGCAATACGCCATTTTTATCGAATAGAAAGATCCTGCCTTTATGGTCTCCAAGCAGAAACCGGTACCGTTTGCTGTTGTCGTAATCGATCAGGTTCACCCATTCCACATGGATCGGCTCCGGGAAACTGACCGGGAATCCGCTTAAATATTCCCCGTTGCGGTCGATAATATGTAATCCCTCGTCCGTGGCAAAAAAATATTGAAGTTTACTGTTATTGTAATAATCAAGCTGGAACAGATCTCCCTTGATTTTCTGACCGATCGAATCCTTCCACAATACTTCCCCCTGGCTGGAAATAAGGTATAAATTGCTTGTTGAGTCCTGTAAAACGACCTCCAGGGACCTGTCGAGGTGGTTTTTAACAACAAATGGTTTTGTAATTATCGGGTTTTCGGCAACCACCACCTGATCCCTGGAAAAAGAAGCGGGGGTTTCGACTACTGACAATTTTGGCCTGTGCTGCAGGGCTGCACTCGTATATATGTGATTGTTTATATTGCTGAATTGAAAGGATATCTGCTCAAAATGTTTGAACTGGAAATCATATTTCCTGAAAAAAATTTTCCATGTGTCGTTAAGCGAACCGTAAAATGTATTCCAGACATTACTGAAATTCACAAAATAGCTCAGATTTGCCTTTTTCTGAATGTTTTCAAAAAACCGGACAAAATTAAGTGATTTCCCCCAGGTATTTTCCTCCTCAAGATCATTCATCATCATTTTTATAATGTCAAATGAATTCCCGATCACGATGTAGTCGTCAATCGAGGTATAATAACTGCTTTCAAATCCAGTGAAAGCCTCCCCCAGGATAATGGAAGGGAAGTCCACTACATTTAACTTTTTGATGATCTTTTCACCATATATCTCGTAAAGCAATGTATCCCCGTTTGCCATGTTCATGCCGGCAGTCAGATCATCAAGTGTTTTAAGCCCGTTTTCCGGTTCACCCGAAGCTATAAATACAAGCCTGTCAGGATGATCTATATTAATGGACTGAATCGTGGCCAAACCGATTTCATTTCCAATCCAGGCATAAAAATCATTTTCATATAGGCTGTTTTCTCTGAAAAATGATGCTTTTTTTTCGAGTTGCCGTGGAAAATTTACCTGCCAGTATTCATCAATGGATTTCCTCCATGAAATAAAATCCGAATAGGTATAACTGAGATAAGTTGCGGTCAGGTTGGGCAAATAGGAGATCAACCGCAGGGATTGCGGTTCCTGGTTAAAAAAGGAAGCCAGAAAATATTCATCCTGGTTCATGGGGACAGAGGATGATCCGTTCAGGAATATCTGGTTACCCTCGAATGAAATGTCATAATATGATGCTTCTGCCAGCCATTTTAAAAAGCCGTCATATTTTTTTTCGGATGAGGGGGCTACCATAACCCCGATCAGATCCGGAATGCGGGTTAAATCGACATAAATATTTCCTTGATCTGTCTCAATGGGTTTCTGTTGAAAAATTTCAGAAACTTCCGACCGGAAATTTGCTATAAATCCGGAAGATATGTTCCTGATCACATCATCGATTAAAAATGGGGTAAAACTTCCGACAAAAAAATTCTTATATTCCATGTAACTGAAACTTTTCCCGGTTTCTGAAAAGTTGACTTCATGGATGTTCATATGCTGATAATTCCTTGTGCTGTATCCGTTGCCGGGAAGTTTGTTATAATACATCAGGATTTCACTGAGTTTCTTCCGCTTCTCAGTCGAATTGATAGGCAAATAAAAAATCACATCCAGGTTGTTGTTTGATATCTTATGAAATGAGATGAGAAAATTTTCATTGGATAACAGGAGATCAAGGTTCTTTTTTCCGGAATCCAGCGTGTCGATACGGGTCAGCGTTGCATTGACTTTACTGATCTCAGGAATGGTGGAAAGATTTTCCCAGACAGGCATTTCCTGAAATTCACTCCATATATCTTCGGGATTTTCAATCTCATATACCGCCAGTGAATTTTTAGGCACAAGATCCCAGAGTTCTACGTCTTCCTTTTCAAAATAATATCTCAAATAATAAAATGTCCCAATTACAACCGCGATGATAATGATAATGATGATTACCTTTTTCAAAAAAATCCCCCTGTTT
>JAGTVG010000053.1 GCA_018224645.1 Cyclobacteriaceae bacterium | reverse complement strand
TTTTATGAATATGCCGGAAATTAATTCTTTCATGAGAGATAAATGTTTTTTAATACTCACATAGAATCACCTGCAGTCAGGTAATTAACCCGAAAAATTCATAAGTTTTTTTTACCTGCAGGTAGGCAGGCCTGTATTTTCAGGCTGCTGAGATTTTTTATTTCCCGATCCTCTTGTATAAAAATGCATAATGGGTAGATTTACCCGGACATTATTCATTGCTGACTTCATGAAAGGAATTAGGAAATCCTGCTTCAGGATTCTTGCTGAAATAAACAAAATAATTCTTCCCAGGTACAGCCGGAAAGATCTGTCGAAATTATCAAAATTTGACAAGCTGATCGTAGGTTACCGCTATTATGTGACAAAAAATGCCCTTTAAACCTCTTCCTGGTTTTCAATTCTAATCGCAGGAAGCTCCCATAGAAATTTAACGTGATGTGAAGGAAATGACAGGGAATCAGCCATGATCCTTTGCACAGGATTTACATCCACTTTTATCGCCCTTCCGGCCGGCACGTTCCAGTCGGCATCCCTGGCAGCTTTTGTTGCGGGCAGCTGCGTGACCAGGGATCTCCAGGAAAGCCTTCTTTATCTGGATTCCTGCTGAAATTTATGAATAACCGGGGTTAACTTTATTTTTATAAACTTTACGCAAATTTTTAGCCTCATGACCTATGGGAGTTCAAGAAAGAAAGCAGCGGGAAAAGGCTGCCATGCAACAATTAATCCTTGAAACAGCCAATTCCTTATTCGAACAGAAAGGAATTGATCATATCTCCATTCGTAACATTGCCAGGGCAATTGAATACAGTCCGGCCACCATTTATCTCTATTTCAAGGACAAGAATGAAATCCTTTATTATCTCACAGATACTTTCATAAGGGAATTTGAAATGAAACTGAGGGAATTCAATTTCATTAAGGATCACTTCAGCCGGTTAAAGAATATTTCCCAGTCATGGCTCGAATACGCCATCAATAATCCTCAAAAATACCAGATGATCTTTACCTCAAACGGCAAGCTGCAGGAAAATAAACTGTATATATATCTCAATGAATCGGTTCTGGAATGCGTTCATGCCAATCAGCTGCAAAGAATGCCTGCTTCCGAAGCAGGCGCTATCATTATTTCCTTCCTGCATGGTATGTCAGTACTGGTGATCAACAAAAAGTTTAATATTCAAGCCAAATCAGAACTCCGGGATCACCTGGGTGAGCTGATCAACCGGTTCCTTAACAACATGAAGGGTTATGCAATGGTTTGAGCGCTATTGAGGACGATCAATTACCTCCCAGGTATGATCGGACAATAGCTTTACTGTGGCAAGATACGACTGATAAGGAATTTCCTTCCCCCATTCTTCAGGACTGATCATTGACAAAACATGCACATCACCGGATTTTTTGTACAGAAAATAAACGTGTCCGATAACCGGTTCAAAATTAATTTCCGACTGGTAGATTTTTTCAGATATATTTACCCGTTCCTTGATATGATTGGCCTGTTGGGCAAGCACTTTCATCTGAGCATATAACTGGGCCATCTGGCGCTCAGTCTGCTCCTTCATCGCAGCCATGGCCCTCCCCTTGATCTTACCCTTATCCTCAGGTTTGATCACGGCGCTTCCAAGATGATGAGGAAATGGGATCAATCCGGGTTGATCGGTTATATTTTCCGGATTTTTCTGCTCATGGTCCTTTGAATATCGTTTTTTTTTACCCAATTGCCGGTGATTTCATGACCTCCGGTTATGATCATAACCTGGTTCAATTTCCATATTGATGCCCTCATTTCCCGGAAAGGTTGTTTTCCTGGAAAAATCAAATATTATGAATAAAAGGACCAGGACAAAGATTATACTGACAATGATAAATAAGATTTTGGTTTTTTTCATTTTCCTATTGGCTGCCTGTCTGGATCACTTTAAATTCCACCCTTCTGTTTAAACGTCTTGTCTCCTCGGTACGGTTACTTGTAATGGGCCTTGTTCCCCCATAACCTTTCCCTGAAATCCGCTCCTCCTGAATACCGTGGGATACAAGATAATCCTTAACGACATCCACCCTGGCCTGGGAGAGCTCAAGATTTTTCCTTGCATTTCCCTGGTTGTCTGTATGACCGCTGAGTTCGATGTGAATTTCAGGATTATCGCTCATCATCCGGAATACATTATCAAGCTCGGCATATGCGGTGTCGACCAGGGTAGCCGTCGCCCGGTTGAATAACACATTGTTGAGCTTGAAGGTTTTGCCTACTTCAAGCGGTTCAAGGTAATAGTTTTTTAGAATCAGCGGCTGGTCAGAATCACTCAACTGGATATTGTCCTCCACATTCATAAATCCCCTGGCACCTATCCTGATAATAAAATTATTTTTAGAGGCAAATTCGATCTGGTATTCACCGGTCTGAATGTCTGTGGAAATTTCGGCAACCGTGGATTCATTGGAAAGCAATACGGAAATGCCGGCTTCAATCGGTTCGTTAGTTTCAGCATTAAAAACTTTTCCTTTAAGAACCAGGACGTCCTTCTCGGTTATGAATTCCTGGATGGAAGTGTCTTCGGCCATCATGGTCACCTCCAGGGCTTCTATGATATCCTCCGGCTTCAACTGGTAATGTTTTATATCCCCATAACCGTCACTGTTTAACGTGGAACAGAAAATTGCCTCATCGCTTCCCGGTAAAACAAAATAATACAGTTCCCTCCCGTTGGTATTGATTACCCGGCCAAGATTAACCGGGGCCGACCAGTTGTTCCAGGTATCATCCTCCCTCCTGCTCATAAACAGGTCCATACTCCCCTCCCCCCCGTGTCCATTGCTGGAAAAGATCAATGTCTGGTTGTCTGCTGCTAAAAAAGGCGTTTTCTCCTGATACCGGGTATTGATGATCGTTCCAAGATTTTTAACATCTGTCCAGCTGCCATCCGGTTTTTTAAAACTCACATAAAGATCCTCTGCTCCCCTTCCGTTATAGGATTCCATGGAATGGACCATAATGTTTCCGTCATAGGATAAACAAGCGCTCTGGTGATCGGATAGATTGCTATAATATTGAATATCGAGTGGTTCAGGAAATGACCATTGCCCCTGTGACTCATAGGACACCGACAGACCCCTGGTTTTTGGTTTTTTATCGCCTGGGATATAATGTCCCGTCAGATAAAATGACTTTCCATCAATTCCTGTGATTGCGTTGTACTGACTGTTGTTAAGGGGTTCTCCCGGATTTCTGGGGGTACTCCAACGACCCTGTTCATCCATTTCCGAAAACCAGATATCCCCCGGATCCTTTCTCCCACCGATGTTTTCAGGATGTTTTGCCCGGGTAAAATATATTTTTCCGCCATCCGGAGTCATAACGGGTGCCTGTTCATCATATTCGCTGTTGACAGAGTCGGAGAACGGAATCACAATAAATTCGCCACCCTGGCCGATAATTTCTTCAGCATGAAAAAAAATGTTCAGAAGAAATATTAAAAAAATTATCCACTTCAACTTCATGATCATAAATAGTTTACCAGATCAAAATTCACAAAAAATAATTACAAAAACATCTAAAAAATCTTTTTTCGACATTTAATAAAATCCTTCATCTTTTTTTACTTATCCATGGATTGTCCAGGATATAAAACCGCCATGGCAGCAGGGCGTCATCTCCTGCATGTTCCACCCCTATCCGGGTTGTTGAAATAATTTTATTTTCGGGAATATCTTCACCCTGATCTTCAATCCATACTTTATCTGATTGCAAGGAACTTCCATATAAACTGAGATTTATCCCCATGGCTGAACTCAATGATCCCGGACCCGACGTGATCTTGAAGGATTGTGTCTTTTGCCTTCTGTGACACATGACGTCCAGACCCACCAGGGGTTCCAGGGCCCGGATCAATACGGCATTTGGAATGCCTTTCGACCCTGTCACCACATTGAAAAGACAGTGAATCCCATAGATCAGATAAACATAGGCCACTCCTCCTTCTTCGAACATGATCTGATTGCGCCGGGTTTTCCGGTTGGGATAGGCATGACTGGCTTTATCAGACATGCCGCAATAAGCTTCAGTTTCCACGATCTTTCCAGCCGTTACCTGCTGATCGGCAAAGGTGTATAAAACTTTCCCCAGCAGGTTCCGGGAAATTTTCACAACATCATCATGGATATAAAAGTCACGATTCAACATTATTGCTCCCGGTCAACATCATTTCTTTATAGTGCAAAAATTAAAATATTTTGTAATATAGTGAAAAAATAATCACAGAACCATTTAAACTAAAACAACACAAGTCATGAAAATTACTTATAAGCTATTCATTTTCAGTTCATTATTATTGTTTATTTTAACCAATGCTTCATTATCACAGCAGATCCGGATGCCTGTTCCAAGTCCCTCAGCCACCTTTGAACAACGCGTGGGATTGACCGATATTACGTTGAATTATTCCAGGCCGGGTGTTAAAGGAAGAACAATCTTCGGGGACATTGTGCCTTATGATAAATTATGGCGTACAGGTGCCAATATGGCCACGAAAATCACATTCAGTGATGATGTAAAAATCGAGGGTAAGGAGCTTAAAGCCGGATCGTACGCTTTATTCACCATTCCAGGGAAGGACACATGGACCATTCTCTTCAATTCCAATGATAACCAGGGAGGGACAGGTCAATACAAGGAATCGGAAGATGTTTTACGTGTTTCGGTAACCTCCGAAAAAATGGATGAGAAAATAGAAACATTCACCATAGACATCAACGACATCACGGATACGGGGGCCAGATTATGGATTTTGTGGGAAAACACGGCCGTGCCTGTGGGGATTGAGGTAGACGTGGATGAAAAGGTAATGGCCGACATTCAGCGTGCCCTGGATCCTGCCAGCGGTGCCGGAAATTATTTTGCGGCCGCCAGTTATTATTATAATACGGACAGGGATATGGAACAGGCCTTGAACTGGATCAATAAATCCATTGAACTGGGTAACAAGCAATTCTGGGTCGTGCATTTAAAAGCAAATATCCTGAAAAAGAAAGGAGATTGCCCGGCGGCCATCCAGGCAGCCGAAGAGTCTAAATCTATGGCAAAAGAAGCAGGAAATGATGATTATATCGCATTGAATGACAAGCTGATAGCCAGCTGCAGGTAAAGTAAAAAAATAGACTCATGCCATGACTTAAAGTCATGGCATGAGTCTATTTTTTCATGATCATACTGATCAGCCAGCCCATCAGGATGGTGAT
>JAGTVG010000052.1 GCA_018224645.1 Cyclobacteriaceae bacterium | reverse complement strand
GGGCGGTGAGCTCTTACCTCACCTTTTCACCCTTACCCCGATCAAATCGGGGCGGTATATTTTCTGTGGCACTGGCTGTCCCCCGACTGAATCAGGGTCCTTCCTGTTAGGAAGTACGGTGCTCTATGCTGCCCGGACTTTCCTCCCCGATGTTACCGGGGCGATAAGACGGTCTGCATTTCAATCAAAATTACGAAGATTATTGATTTGTGTTCAGAAAATTGTTAATTCTTTGGCAGGATATCAGTTGACATCCATCCCGGTAAATTTTAATTCCCAATCATCCGCTGTATTGGCCACTTCAAAAAGTATCTCCTTCAGCCCTCCCTCATTGACATTATCCATAAAGGTTGAACCTTCTACCTTAATATAATCATCGATGATTACAAATTTGGCATAACAGGTTTTCGCATTTTCCATCAATAATTCTTTCAGGTCCATATCATCGCTGAAAGGGCATACTTTTGATGAAAATTCGATCCCGATTTTTCCGTATCTCTGATTGTGTTTCAGGATGGCAACCACAGCCTGGTAACGGTTATCGGGCAGGGGAACAATGATGACGGATTTGTTCGTATCGTATTCGGAAAACTGACCACCGATATCGTTGGCGATCTTTTCCATTAAATCGCTGAAGTTGAAGTTCATGTCCAAAGATTTTCAGGTTATAAGAAAAATATTAAAATATTCATCTGTTTTTGTGGACTTAAATTTAATAAAACAAATGATATTTCCTTATTTAAGGATGACTTTTGTAGCCCCAAACCCGAACTTTTCCTTCCGGGCATCCTCAAAGTACTTTATGTGCGGGTATTGGCTGAGGAATTTATGGATCTTATTGCGGAGGATACCATTCCCGATACCGTGAATAAAAGTGACGGCGCTGAGATTATTGACCAATGCTTTTTCCAGTTCTTTTTCAAAATGATCCACCTGGATCTTCAGGATCTCTTCGCTGCCAAGCCCACTGAAATCCATGTCAAGCGATTCGATATGCAGGTCAACCATAATTTCCCTGCCAGCCGGGGAGGAGTCCTTCCTGTCTTTTGCCGGTTCCTTTTCGTCAAAGAATGCCATTTTAATTCTTTCCGGATCAACCGGATTATGATCTTCCGTCAGCCTGATCAGGGTGGCATCAACATTGAGCAGGGGAGCTTTCACCTTTTTTCTGATCAACAGGCTGTTTTTAATTGTCAGGTTTTTTGAAATAATTTTTCCGGGTTCCTTCCCCTTTTCGATAAACGGGAGGATGGCCATGGCCAGCAGCGGCCATTGGTCCTGGTCGCGGAGATTCCAGCTGTCAATTTTGGAATAGGTGAATTTTCTCAATGTACCATAGGACAGGCCGCGTGTCTGATCTTTCGTTTTTGCATGTGCCGTAAAGAGTACGGTATGATCTGTATGGTTGATGAGCCAGAGTTCAATGTTGGCATTCCTGATTTCAAGGGCCAGGTAGATATCTTTCTGTTCTTCCGGAAGGAATTCCATTTTTTGCGGTTCCTGCCTGGCCGATGATCTTTCTTCCTGTTTGAAGCTTTCGGATTCCCCGCGATCGATGGTGACGAGTTCGCTTTTCAGGACCGGTATAAGAAATCCTTCTTCAATTTCCACCTCAACCATTTTCTGATCGATGAACCGGCGGATGATCCCTTCTTCTTTTCCGTGCAGTAACCGTACTCTGTCGCCTATTTCCATTTTCAGCCTATTGCTTTTTTATATGTCTCAATTGCCCTGATACGTGCAAAGGTATGATCAATCATTGGTTTTGGGTATTTATCCGTATTAATTTCCGGGATCCATTTTTTAATATACCTTAATTCAGGATCGAATTTTTGCACCTGGACGTAGGGATTGAATATCCTGAAATACGGCTGGGCATCCGTACCTGTGCCGGCAGCCCATTGCCAACCTCCATTGTTCGAAGCGAGTTCATAATCAAGCAGTTTCCTTCCGAACCAGGCTTCTCCCCAGCGCCAGTCGATCAGCAGATGTTTCGCCAGAAAGGAAGCGGTGATCATCCTGACACGATTATGCATATATCCCGTCCGGTCCAGTTCACGCATTCCGGCATCCACCATCGGATATCCTGTCCGGCCTTCACACCACCGGCTGTAATTTTCTTCATCATTATCCCAGGGGATCCGGTCATAGCCGGATTTGAATGCGTGGTTAATCACCCGGGGAAAATGAAACAGGATCATCATATAGAATTCCCGCCAGATCAGTTCATTGAGCCAGGCCGGGTTGTATTTTTCCCCAATCCTGGCAGCCTCCCGAATGCTGAGAGTGCCGTGCCTGAGATGAATGCCCAGCCTTGAGGTGCCTTCACTTGCGGGGAAATCCCTGTTTTTATCATAGGAACTGATGATTCCCGTATCAAATTCCCGGGAAGGGACAGGCAGGGACGACCGCATAAATCCAAGATCGTGCAAGGAAGGGATCTTTTCCGGTCCGGGCGATATCATGTTCGACAATAACTTTTCAGAAGGGAAGGATGTGGATTCCCGGTTCCGGTAAGCCGAAAGCCAGGCATTCCTGTAGGGAGTAAAAACCTTGTAGGGTTCCCCCTGACCGTTCAGTATTTCAGCTTTTTCAAAGATCACCTGGTCCTTGAAGGTATGGAATAAAATGCCCTTTGAATCCAGATATTTTTTTATTTCCCCATCCCTTTGCAGGGCATAGGGTTCATAATCATGGTTGCAGAAAACAGCACTTATATGGTAATTTTCAGCCAGGTGTCGAAATATTTCCAGTGGATCTCCCTGCCTGACAAACACGCCAGACCGGTTATTCTCCAGCGATGCATGGATCCTGCCGATCTCGTCATGGATGAACATGACACGTGCATCATTCCGGTCTTCGAGCTTACCGAGAATTCCGGTGTCGAAAATGAAGACAGGCAGAAGGGGGAACCCTGATTTAAGGGCATGAAAGAGACCGGCATTGTCGTGGAGTCTCAGGTCCCGCCGGAACCAGAATATGTTAATTTTACCGGTACGTTTTTTTTCCATCGGATCTTTTTCTGATTTAACAGGTACCGGATTAAAATGTTCAGGCACCGGTGTCCTCATCCGGAAGTTGCCCCTCCGCGATCCCGGCCCTGAAGATCCACAATTTTCAGGTAGATCAGGGATTCCTCCAGGGTAACCATCAGAAGATATACTGTTGTTTTATTTCCTTCACACCAAATTAAAATTCCATTGCGTGCCTGTAAACAGC
>JAGTVG010000051.1 GCA_018224645.1 Cyclobacteriaceae bacterium | reverse complement strand
TTATTGATGCCAATGTTACCACATTCCTTATCGGTCTCATCATGTATGTACTTGGCCAGGGCCCTCTGAAAGGATTTGCCACCACCCTGATGATCGGTATTGCCTCATCCTTCTTCTCGGCAGTGTTTATTACCCGGGTCATCGTCACCTGGCTGACCAAAAGAGGTGACAAGAGCAATGTTTCCTTCAGCATGCCGTGGTCAAAAAATCTTCTGGCCAATCTTAACGTGGATTTTCTGAATAAAAGGAAAATAGCCTATGTATTCTCCTCTGTATTTATTGTTTCAGGATTGATCCTGATCATTTTTGAAGGCGGATTGAACCTCGGGGTGGATTTTACAGGCGGAAGATCCTATATCGTGGAATTCCAGAAACCTGTTTCCGCAACCGATCTGAAAACTTCCCTGCAGCCAAATTTTGAAAATGCCGGAACGGAGGTGAAATGGTATGGTTCTGATAATGTGGTGAAAGTTACGACAAGTTACCTGATTTCCGACGAGTCGGTTGTTGCAGATTCCACGGTTGAAAGTGCCCTTATCCAGGGGATTTCCCGGGAAACTGGCCTGACTTTTCAGCCATCCAACGAGCCGCCTTCAGAAAACAGTTTCGCGATAGCGGGCTCATCAAAGGTAGGCGCCACCATTGCGGATGATATAAAGACAGCTTCTATGGAATCAGTTATTTTCGCACTGATCGTTATCTTCATTTACATCGTGATCCGTTTCAGAAAATGGCAGTTTGGCCTTGGAGCGGTAATCGCCCTGTTTCATGATACCCTGTTCGTACTGGCCGCCTATGCCATTGTCACGTTGTTCGGCAAGTACCTTGAAATTGACCAGGTATTCATTGCAGCCATGTTAACCATTATCGGGTACTCCATCAATGATACGGTGGTCATTTTTGACAGGATCCGGGAAAACATGCAGTTAAAAGCGGGATCTCCTCTTAAAAAGGTTCTCAATGAATCCATTAATGACACGTTGAGCCGTACATTGATCACATCGTTTACCACTTTGATCGTGGTGATTATATTGTTGATTTTTGGAGGCGAAATTCTGCGGGGCTTTTCCTTTGCATTGTTGATTGGGATCATCATAGGATCGTATTCGACGATATTTATTGCAACCCCCATTGTACTTGATCTCACCAGGGAAAAGAAAAAAACATTAGCTACGAAATCCCGGTAATCATGAATATGGGACCGGGGGGTGTGCAAAAGTTTTCTTGTTGCAAAACCCCCGGTTCATCTTTCAATGGACCATTCAAAAAAATTATATTTCCTGGCGGTTATGCCCTCCGGCCCGCTGCAGGAAGAGGTGAGGGACCTGAAACTTATTTTCAGGGATAAATTTGGTTCCGGACATGCATTGAATTCACCCGCACACCTGACCCTTATCCCTCCTTTCTTCTGGCCCCTGCAAAGGACTGATGACCTGATCCGGAGTTTAGACCGGTTCAGTATACCCGAGACTCCCTTTGAGGTGGAATTGAGCCGATTTGGAGCTTTTCCACCCAGGGTGATTTATATCGACGTGCATGAAAATCTGCATCTTGAACAGCTCCAGGAAAGGTTAAAAAACTATCTTGACGATCAATGGAAGATCAGTGCGCTGTTGCGTGGCCATAAACCTTTTAATCCCCATATGACAATAGCCTTCCGGGATCTGAGCAGGGCAAATTTTCACAAGGCATGGACAGAATTCAAAAACAAATCCTTCAATGAAGTTTTTATTGTAGATAAAATCGTTTTATTGAATCATCATCAGAAAAACTGGGAAGTATATCATCAGGCATACTTTGGAAAAAATTAAGAATTTCATTTGTAAACGATCAAAATTCAGCACAATTTTCGATATTCTAATAAAAACGCTTTATTTCTGTGATTAAGCATGGAGATTTTTTGAAGTCCATATGATCCGGGGATCAATTGAATGTCAACATTTATTATATATCTTAAGTTAGGCTACAGGCATATCCTTGACTTGTATGGCATTGAACACATGTTGTTCATTATCGCTCTCGTGGCCATCTATCTGTTAAGGGACTGGAAAAAGGTATTGTTCCTTTTCTCTTTTTATCTGGTCGGGCACACAATCTCTTTAAACCTGTCAGCTTTCCGGATTTTAAATCCGGATCCCCAAATTATTTCCTATCTTGTACCGCTGACAATATTTATCGCGGCTGCAGGCAATCTTTTCAGAGGGGAAAAATCTACCATCACCACCCGGCCCACAAAGTTCATTTTTGCCGCAGTTTTCGGTATCATTCAGGGATTTGGCCTCGCCAATTATTTTACATTCATCATCGATGTCAACCGGAAAATAACCCTGCCGGTGATCGCCTTTAATATTGGCATCGAACTGGGCTACCTGCTCGTCATTTTTCTGTACCTTTTCATTACCTGGATCTTTGTCAGTAATTTTGGTGTAAGCAAAAGGGTATGGTACCTGGTTATTTCATCCGCCATTGCAGGAATCGCCCTCACCTTCATGTATGAAACAAGGTACTGGATTCAGTGATCATTTCCTGTTAAAATCAATATAATCATATATCAAATGGTTTATCTTTGAAACATTATTTTTTGAATTATTATTTAAACTTTTGTTATCATGAGAAAAAAAATAGTTGCCGGCAACTGGAAAATGAATAAAAATCTCCGGGAAGGTATTTCACTGGCTTCGGAGATTGTAAATATGGTCGATGATGAGGTAATGGACGACGTTACCGTTATCCTGAACCCCCCATACATACACCTTGAAAGTGTTGGTAAATTGATCAGGGGATCCGGTAAGACTTATCTGGGCGCCCAGAATTGTAATGAAAATGATTCAGGTGCCTTCACCGGCGAAGTATCCGTTGAAATGTTGAAATCCGTGGGTTGTGAATATGTTATTCTCGGACATAGTGAAAGAAGGGAATTTTTTAAGGAATCAAATGAAATACTGGCCAGAAAAGTGGATATTGTTCTTGAAAAAGGTTTGAAACCGATTTTCTGTTGCGGGGAATCACTTGATATCCGTGAAAAGGGCACTTACGTAGCCTATGTCTCAAAACAGATTACGGAAAGTCTTTTCCACCTGGATAAGGAACAATTTAAAAATATTGTGATCGCTTATGAACCCATCTGGGCGATTGGTACGGGTGTGAATGCTTCTTCTGAACAGGCACAGGAAATGCATGCCTCCCTTCGTCAACATCTTGCCAGTAAATTTGGCAGCGAATTTGCAGATGAAATTTCTATATTGTATGGCGGAAGCTGCAAACCAAGTAATGCAAAGGAATTATTTGCAGGCCCTGACGTGGATGGCGGACTTATCGGAGGAGCTTCCCTAAAAGCAAAAGACTTTGTTGACATTATCAAATCTTTCTGATCCCGTTATCCGGTTGTTCAATCTTATCGTTGATCAACCGGATAAATCACACCCGGGAAGCCTGGTCATATTGATTACCGTCCTTTTAGTTTTCATCTGCGGATCTCCCCTGCCTGCTCAGATTATAAACCAGCCCTATTATTGTGAACTGCGGGGTTCAATCTACATTGAAGAATATCCTGACCGGGCTGATTTTTTGGTCTATGAGGAAGATTCGGAAGCATTTGCCGACCTGCTTGTTTTCGAAACAGACAATTCCCTGTTCGCCGATAAACCAGGTATCTGGTATTTTACAAATGATCGTGCCTTCGCCGATTTTACTATTTATTTTGTTGAATCAAAAAACAATGCAGATTTCACCGTATATTTCACCGCATTTGAATCCTTTGCCGGATGCAATAATTGATGCCAGCCCATTATATACTGATTCATGTACATTGTGACGATCATCTTACTGATCTGCTTATTGCCGGCATGTCAGTGATCGGCTATGATTCCTTCGTAAACCAGGATTCCGGCTTCGACGCTTCAATTTTATCCGGGCAATATAATGAACAACATTTGAAAAAGTTGTTTCAGAACCATCGATCCTGTGGATCCATCGAATATGAAACAGAAGATCTGGATGAACAGAACTGGAATGAAATATGGGAAAAAAACTTTGAACCGGTCGTTGTCGGGGAGAATTGTATCATAAAAGCCTCATTCCATGCAAGGGAAAAACGGTATCCCCTGGAAATTATCATTAATCCGAAAATGTCCTTTGGAACCGGCCATCATGTAACAACACGGCTGATGATTGAAAACCAGCTGGCAACGGATCATAAAGAAAAAACAGTTCTGGATGTTGGCTGTGGCACCGGTATATTATCTATCCTTGCTGAAAAACTGGGAGCCCGTGAAGTTACGGGTATTGATATTGATCCCTGGGCGTTTGAAAATGCACATGAGAATTTAAAGGAAAACGGAGCCCGGAATGTGAAAATAATGAAGGCAGAAATCGGCAATCTGGACGAGAAACGATGTTTTGATATCATATTGGCCAACATTAACAGGCATATGATCCTGCAGGATATGCAAAAATACCGCAAACATAGTCCGCAACAGGGATTACTCATTTGCAGCGGATTCTTTAACGATGACAAGGAAATGATCATGGATGAAGCCGGCCGTAATGACTTTGTATACCTGTTTGAAAAGACCATGAATAAATGGTCATCCTTGGTTTTTCAAAAAAAAACTAATTAAATTTCATCAGAAAATTATAAAAATATCATCTCTGTTCGTTATACGTATACCAGGATCCACATTGATTTTATTGTTGAATAGGAAGCATTGTACCGCTTGAGAAGGATTATAAAAATAATTTGTCTGTTCGGAGGACTTGCCGTCTCAGGTACGGGTTTAGGGCAAATACCGGATAGTCTGCCCCAGCGGAATGATATGGTAGGTGAAATCCTGGTTGATATCAACAGGACAAAAATTGCTCCAGCCATGGAAATGGGGCTTGATTTCGCCTCCTATTGGGACAGCGGAGGCCTCAGTTCCCAACAGAAGAACCAGATTGAAAACATCTATCATTCTATGCTTGAGCGGAAGATGCCCGCCGATCCTTATCTTTTATATTTCATTGGTACCATCAGCCTGGCAGGAGGAAATGAATTAATACAATTATCCGCCATGACAAGGATCCTGGAGATGACCGGCCTTGTATTGAAAAATGAAGGAAGCGAAGATGTAAGGAATTATTTCAGGAATCTGAATGCCTTCCTGGCCCATAAGTCCCTCCATTATTCCAATGGATTTAAACTTCTTGTGGATAATATTGACTTTGATTTTGATTATGTTGCCTCGGGTATCATCGATAAAATACCTGAAGAGACTGTGACCCCGGAACCCGAGAAACCGGAGGATGATCAATCAGGAGAAGGTGATTCCAGCGGCTTGGAAGACTGGGACGAAGATAGCTGGGAATCTCCGCAAATTTCCAGTTCGGATCCGGGCAGCTGGGAAACTTCCTGGGACAGTGCCTCCGATGCAGACGATCAAACGACAGCTGACGGAAATTGGATCAATGTTCCAGGTACAGACAATGCCGGAAATGATAAATCCCTCATTGAAAGTATTGTCGATGTTCCTGTTCCCGAAGAAAAAGGGCCGGTCATCAGGTTCAAATCGACGGATCTGATCTTTCTCACCCATTATGATACCATTTCACTGGAATCAGCCAAAGGTTTTTTTTCGCTGACCGATGGATTGTTCGTAGGTGATGGAGGCACATTCAACTGGAGTTCAGTGGGATTGAACAGCAGGAATGTCTTTTGCAAATTGGGAAAATATGCATTCGAAACAACCAAGCCCGAATTGATATCCACAAAATCCAGGCTTACTTTTTCAGATAAGATCGACGCGCCTGTGGAAGGGACTTTTGCATACAGAAGCATTAAAAGAAGACCCGGAGTAAAGTCGACATATCCTCGTTTTACTTCCTATGATCATAAGATAAGGGTTTATTATCCGGGAGATAAAAATTTGATCTTCAGGGGAGGATTTTCCCTCTCAGGGGATCAGGTATTCAGCAATTCATTGCTGAAAAAAAATTCCATCCTGGAGGTTCAGGATGAAACAGGTATACTTTTCCGGGCCTTATCTCCAAAATTCGGATTGTCAGATTCATTGATCACTTCAAAAAATGCCGCGATTAAAATTTATCATGGCCGGGATTCAATTTCCCATCCTGAGGTTGAGTTACGTTATGATCCGGATAAACGTGAATTACTGGTTTACAGAAACGAAGGTGTTTACAGGATTACACCATACCGGATATCTTACTTTGATATGGATGTTGCGGCTGACATGATCAACTGGGATCTGGATGAAGATTCACTCGATATTTCCATTTCAAGCGCACGGAATATCGTCCCGGCCTATTTCGAATCGAATGATTTTTTTAATAAAAATGACATGAAGAGCCTGGCCGGTATATATGATTTTCATCCCCTGATCATGGTGGTTCAGTACGCAAGGAAAATCAGAAGTAAAAATTTTAACGTATTTGATATGGCACAGGAACTGCGCCAGAATGAAAAGGAAGTGAATGCATCGATGGTGGGAATTATGCAGAATGGTTTTATTGAATACAACTCACAGACAAGCCAAATTTTCGTAAAGGAAAAAGCTTTTCATTATGTAGATGCCAATCGTTTCCAAAAGGATTATGATGATCTGAGGATCAAATCGCTCTCTCCCATGTTACCTAATGCCACCATCCGACTGGATGACAAGGAGATGACCATCCGCGGTATTGAAAGATTTAATGTGAGTGAAACGTTGGGCGTATTTATCTTTCCCAAAAACAGCGAGATCACGGTCCTGAAAGACCGTGATCTTAAATTCAATGGCCAGCTGTACGCAGGAAATTTCGAATTTATCGGACAAGAATTCTTATTCAAGTACGACAGTTTTTATGTCGACCTTTCCCAGATCGATTCCATCAGGTTTTATATCGATGACATGGAAACCGGGCAGAAAAAAATGGTGGACAATAAACTGATTGCAACCCTTGATTCTGCCAAGGAAAAATCCATGAGCGGACTGGCCCAGACTTTTGATGGATCCAGCGGAAGATTGTACATCAACAGGCCTGATAATAAATCAGGTCAAAAAATATATCCAACCTATCCGAAATTCAATGCAGCCCAGGGAGCCATCGTATATTTTGACAACAAGGAGGTTCTGGATGGTGCCTATGATCAATCCATCTATTTTATCATTCCCCCCTTTGAGATCGACAGCCTAAGCGGAAGCGATCCGGCATCCATTGGATTTGACGGGATCTTTGTCGCAGAAGGTATGCTGCCATCCTTCCAGGAAACTTTGCATATCATGGATGACAACTCCCTGGGATTCAAACACACCATTCCCGCCAAGGGATACGAACTTTTCAGCGGTAATGGAAAGATCTATGATACCCTCCGGCTGGATCATCATGGATTGACGGCCAGTGGCACCATCGAGTACATGACCGCCTCCCTGGAATCGGACAAATTTACCTTTTATATCGATTCGCTTACGGGCAGCGGAAAAGATTTCCTGATGACAAAAGGTGTGATGGATGGGGGAAGTTTTCCGGATGCTTATGTCAATGATTTCCGGTTGAAATGGTTTCCCAAAAAAGACAGCATGTACATTACCAATATCGAACATCCTTTTAATCTTTATGACAGCTCCGCGACGCTGGATGGTACCTTCGTGGTGAACAGCGCAGGTGGATTCGGGCAGGGCACCCTGCTGACAAGAGGTGCGCTTGCCAGTTCGGAAGAATTTTCCTTCAATGAATCCAGGTTCGGAGCCCATCATGCAACTTTTGAGATCAGTTCGGATAATCAGGATAAACCTGCATTATCGGGAGAAGATATAAGGCTTGATTTTAATCTCATTGAAAATTTTGCGGATATCGGACCTGAAATTGAAGGGATGGCGGCCATTAATTTCCCCTATGCTCAATTTAAAACCTCGATATCCAATGCAAGATGGTACCTTGATGACCGTACCGTGGTCATGAACAAACCTGATGATGTCGATATCCACAACTCATATTTTTATGCCACCCGGGAAGAACTGGATTCATTGTCATTCAATGCTTCCAGAGCTGTGTATAACATGGATAAACTTGAATTGCTCGTTTCTGGGATCCCATACATAAAGGTAGCCGATGCTAAGATAACCCCCGAAAATAATGAAGTACTCATTCTTGAAAATGCCCGCATCGGAACCCTTTATAATACCGCGATCGTGATCGATACCCTCTATGAATTTCATAAACTTTATGATGGTACGATTGATATTGTTTCAAGAAACGAATTCACAGGGACTGCAACCTATCAATTTGTGAATGCTGTCAGTGATACTTTCGCACTGAAGATCGATGAATTCTTACTGGTACCGGAAAATGCCCGCGGGCGCCAGAACATCCTCCATACGCAGGCCAGGGGTTATGTAACCGAGGATAATGGCGTGGTGATATCTCCCGGTCTGGTGTACAAAGGTGAAGCCATCATGTATGCCCCTGATCCGGCGTTTAAATTGAATGGCTATGTCAAGCTTCAATACCGTTCAAATCCCCTCGAGGATTTATGGATCCGCTATGAAAGCAGTGAGACCGAAACGCAGAATGTGGAATTTGATTTTGACCTGGCCCGGACGGAAGATGATCAGAAGATTACTGCAGGATTGCATTATGATGAACATGATGCACTTTATGCAACTTATGTCAATGATAAAAAATCCTTTATGGATAAGGATTTTTTCATCCCCAAAGGAATTCTCACTTTCGATCCGGATTCGAGCGTGTACAGGATTGAAGATACCCTGAAGGTCAGCGGACAATCATTTTCCGGGAGGATTTTCAATCTGAACGTCAACACGTCCGATATTTTGTTCGAAGGCCCTGTGAATTTTAATGTGATCTCAAAAGATTTTGAATTGAATGGGGCGGTGATCGGTAAAGGAAACATTGAAAAAAATGTTTATGGAATCAATGCATTCCTGACGATGAATTTTGATCTTCCTTCACAGGCTTTGTTGGCCATGAGCCAGGATATGCTTGAAGTGATAGATATGCTGGGAATCCCGGTGGGATACGGGGATGATTCCGAAACATTATACAAACTGGCTGAAATCATCGGTGAAAGACCAACCGTAGATTATGAGAAAAAATCCCTTCTGGAGTATACGCCCATGGTTGATATTTCCCCTCAATTGCTTAAAACCATTGTCATTCCCAAGATTAACCTTACCTGGACACCAGAACATAAAGCCTGGTATAACACGGGTAAAATTGCCCTTTCCAATATCATGCGAGTTGATGTAAATGCACTTGTGGATGGATTCCTGGAAATAAAAAAGAATGAAAACGGGGATGTGATCAACCTGTTCCTTCAGTTTTCACCAGGCTCCTGGTATTTCTTTAATTTTGAAGAAAACAGGATCATTACCGCTTCTTCAAACGATGCCTATATCGACGCGATCGCCGGTAAAACTAATGCATTAAAAGCTGACTTCGGGGATTATTTTTACCTG
>JAGTVG010000050.1 GCA_018224645.1 Cyclobacteriaceae bacterium | reverse complement strand
CTGACTGTTTAAATGAGCGCAGGGCCTCCATATGATTGAACCCATACACGAGGGTTAGTCCCTGGTTGAAATATTTCTGGGCTGCTGGCGATTCTGTGCTGACCTTATAGAAGTGGTTTCCCAGCCCCTGGAAAAGAGGCGCTTCCGTTTCATCATTCAGATATTCCAGATTGATGGATCCGCATACTTTGACGGTCCGGCCGGGAATTTTTTTTGCCGACAATGAAAGTGGTGCGTTTTTGTCATTCTTTTGTGGGTCAATGGATATAAATGCCACAGTCATTGCGGCCAGGCAGAAGATAATTAAAGCTTTCATGGTGTTTGGTTTTCAATTGTTAGGATTATGGTTAATTCAGAAAGTTATTAAAAATTTGCGGATAAAAAAAGAATGGACCGTGGCAGGTGAACTATTTTTTTAATGAGTCCCTTTCCGGGCATGATACGGTTACGTTGTTTGAAGAACCTGATCGCATCTGACCCCAATCAGATTATCACTTGATTACCAAATAAAATCAATTTGCTGAACTTGATTTTCCCTCATTCTGTCTCAGACTCAGGAAAAAAACCTTTTTTTAGTGAAAAATTATCAACCGGATAATTTTTCATGAATGATAGAACCTGTAGTTTTTCAGCTCTGAATAAGTAAAAAATAATATATTTCCATGTACTTTTATCTTTTATAATTCCCTGGGGCGATGATTGTCTCTGAATCACATTTTTACTTTTTTCACTTAACTAAACCTATTTTCCTGGATCCAATGAAAACATCCTATTCACATTTTGTGGGGCACATTTTAATCATTCTTATTATACCCCTTATCATCACGGCATGCAACACACCGGGTCTTGTGATCTCCTACCCTCCCATACCGGAACTGGTGACGAGCGACGTGTATACCATAACGGTCAACGATCAGGAAGTCTGGACAGAAAAATTAAAAACCAATATGGATATCGGTGCGTTGCCTGAATGGTTCACCTCAACCCCGTACACAAGTGTTCAACAGGAAGTGCACATTGTCAATTTTTCTGCAGCAGGTGAGATCGAGGTCAATATCCACGTGCCGGAAACCGTGAACAGGGCGATGATTCATCCAACCAGCCGGGGTATAGTTCCTTCTATCCAGGGAAATATCCTGTCCTTTACGTTGCGGGGTCCGGATAAACTGTATATCGAAGTGAATGACCTTCCCCCAGTCTGTTTTTTCGCCAATCCAATGGAAAAATCCATTCCGGTGCCTGAAGATCCTGATGTAAGGTATTTCGGGCCGGGGGTGCACCGGCCGGGAATGATGAACCTCGGGAACAATGAAGTGGTTTATATTGCAGGTGGCGCCATCGTCTATGGAGGGATACGCACAAACGGATCATCCCATGTGAAGATCCTTGGGAGAGGGATCCTGGATGGGGATTTTGAACATCAGCGTATGGTGGTTCCTGAAAACAGCGACCAGGTTGAATTTAACGGGATCATTATCCGTAACGGAAGAAGCTGGACCAATACCATTGTTAATTGTACCAATGTCCGCTATGAAAATGTGAAGGTGATCAGTTTCGGACCGGGCGGGGACGGGATCAATCCACTGGGTTCCAGGCATGTGGTCATCAACGATTGTTTTCTGCGTTGTTCGGATGATTGTATAGCCATCAAATCGCCCGATTCCACCCTGGTGGTGGAAGATGTCATGGTTACGAACAACACCATGATCGGGTATGCCTTCAGCGATGGGATAACGATCGGTTTTGAAACGAACGGTCCGCATATAAGCCATGTGAAAGTCAGCAATTGTGATATCCTGATGGCACGCGGGGGAAGCCGTGTGGATGGTCATTCAGCCTTCAGCATCATCTGCGACGGCCCGGCGGTCATATCGGATATATTTTATGAGGATATCCGGGTGGAGGAACCTGTGCTGAAACTTTTCGAACTGAATATCACAGACGGCACCAAATATGGCATCAATCCTCCGGGACATATCCGCAATATCCATTTAAAAAACATAGCCTGGACAAGCGAACGGCCCATAATCCTGAATGGTTTTGATGCAGACCACAGGGTAGGGAACGTCCTTTTCGAAAACTGCACCATCAAAGGTGAGTCCCTGAAAAGTACAGATCATCCGGTCTTCCAGATCAATGAATTCGTGGATGATGTTCGTTTTAAATGACGATAATCTGGACGGATTCTAAATTTTAATTCAAGGTGTATTTCATGGCGTATTGGTTTTATAATCCGTCATATATCATTAAATTTTACCGGATTTAAACCTTAACAAGATGCCTACTTCCGAAGAAATTCTGCAGGGACTTGCCGATATTTCAAATAATTTTACCTGGATCGCCGTTGTCTGGCATGTTTTATTTTATTTCCTGATTGCAGCCCTCATCCTGAAATGGAAACCTTCCAATCGTTTGCTTTCATTCCTCCTGGGTTTCCCCCTCGTATCCGTCAGTCTTCTTGGCTGGATCTCCGGCAATCCATTCAATGGATTTATATTCGCTATCTGCGGGGTCCTTCTGGTGGTCTATGGCATGAAGAATCAGGATTCACCCATTTCAACCGGGCACTCCTGGTCCACTGTATTGGGAACGGTCGTTATTTTGTTCGGGTTGATATATCCTCATTTTCTGGAAACTGACAATTATTTCGATTACCTGTATAAGGCGCCGGTGGGACTCATCCCCTGTCCTACCCTTTCCGCCGTGATCGGATTTTCAATTCTTTATCAAGGATTTCAGTCCCGGGTATGGCCCTGGTTCCTCATCATTCCCGGATTGATTTACGCAGTCATCGGCGTATTCAGGTTAGCCGTCTACCTGGATATGGTGTTGCTGGTGGCCACTGTTTCATTGATCATCGTCACTTTTCAGGTCCCAAAGGTACAATCCTCAATAAAGAAAGAAAGGATGGCCAATGGACCAGCATAATGTGGCAGCGGAGATTAATAAACCCACACATAGTTGAAAACAGGTCATTATCAATTGTTAAAAAGGAGACTCGCATTTAACTTAACCAAGAAAGGATGCTTTTTTCTTCATAGATGTGATATGAAGATCCTTAACTCGTTTGCAGAAGATTTTTGCGCATGATCCAGAACACTTTCTGTCCCGGCGGGATTTTTATCCGGCATGGATCTGCAATTTTCAAGCTCCTTCATTTGTACCCTGAGATGATGGACGATGCTGTGGCATTGATCAATTTCAAAATAATCGGAAATGAGTAAATAGGCATGTTCCAGCAATGGATATAAATTTTCAGAGGTTAAAGTGGAGCCTTTATCAAGATCTTCAATTTTCCCCAGGATCTTACTCATTTCAGATTTAAAGTGAATCATATGGATGGCATGGATACACGGTAAACATTTAGACGAATTTTGAAATCAAGGGTTATTTCATGTAAAAATATGCCTGATGTACCTTCCAGTAAGACAGGGTCCCTTCAATTTTTAATTTACAGATTTCATTCTTCCCGGCAATTCCGTGCATGATCAAATGCATGAATCTACGAATACACAATTCCACGATTACTCAAATAACCCCTCCTCATTTCACCAGGATATCGCCATGAACAGCATTCATCACACCTGAAACAGAAACAAATTCTACATTGACCGTATGCAGTCCCGGTTTCTCCAGATAAAGGCTGAATTTCCAGGGGGGATCCTCCAGGGTCCCGGAAACTTCAAATCCATCATAAAGAATAATTTTCCGGATCTGGTCTTCATTCCCGGCAAAAGGCTGAATAGTCACTTTTTCTCCTGTCCTTACTTCAAGCGGTTCCTGCTGTCTTCCTCCAAACATAAAATCAGCACTGGCGGATGAAACAAAAAACTTCTTCCTGTTTTCCCCGGCAGTATAAACCTCCATCCCGGCATCACGCAGAACACCGTTGTCTTTTTCTTCGGGGATTCTGTGCATCACAATACGGTTCATCACATCCACACCCACAGTTCCCCTGCCCAGGGACACAAGTTCCACAGTCAGTACCTGCCGCCCGGAAGGAAGCAATAACGTGCCGGATAAGGCGGTGCTGTTATCCTCGATGCGGATTCCGGCCGTGTCACGGGAAGTGTAAATGTGAAAAAACGATCCCAAATTTGAGGGTTCACAAGCATAACCCAGTTCCACCTGGTATGCACCCTCTTCGGCCACATCGATCTCAAAACGCATGGCACTGCCCGGACGGGTCCAGTTGTCATAGCGGGTGGTTGAATTATCACTTCGTTTCACAGGTCCTTTCAGTTCAAGGACGGCATCCAGGTTAATGGGCGTACTTGTCTCCTCCCAGTTGCCCACCTCATATACCGCCTGTGTAAATGCCCTTCCGCTTCCAATAATATCCGAGTACCAGGATTCTATTTCGGGAATCAACATGGCCGCGATATCTGGTTTGTCCTTGATGATATCCGTTTTTTCAAGGGGATCGGCAACCAGATCATACAGTTCATAATAGACTGTATCGGGTCCGCCATACAGGGTGTTGTCGGCCCGGATCAGTTTATATTGCTGATAATGCAGGGCAATATGATGCATTTCAGGTTTTTCCATGTTGATCTGATGACGTTCGATCAGGTAAAAGTTTGTATTGTCAAAATACCGCCGTTCATTCCAGTCATCCGGCTCTTCTCCCTGAATCACAGGCCAGAAACTTCTTCCATGAACCGGGAGGTTACCTTCAGGTATTTTCAACCCGGCAATATCCAGCATGGTCGGGAAAACATCAATGACGCCTGAAAGTTGACTGAACTCCATTCCAGGCTTGATTTTCCCCTTCCATTGTATATAAAAAGGGGTGATTGATCCCCCTTCCCAGATGGATCCCTTACCTCCCCTCAATTGTTTTGGCCATGCCCGGGTACGTTCCGCTTTTTCCCCCTCATTCATCCTGCGGTTGCTGTAGGAAAGGTCAAATCCCGGCGATGGTCCATCATCGCTCAGGAACAGGATCACCGTATTTTCGGTCAATCCCAGTTGGTCCACCCTGTTCAGGATCCTGCCGATATTCAGGTCCATCACTTCGATCATACCATACAACCTGGCCACATGATCCGAATACCCGGCTTCCTTGTACCCTTGAAAAACTTCCGGAGGACAATTGTACGGTTCATGAATAGATTGGAAAGGCACATAGGCAAAAAAAGGATTGTCCTTGTTTTCTTCAATGAACCGGATCACCTGGTCCCCGATCACATTCGTGATGGGTCCGTCAACATTGATGATTTTATTGTTATAGATTACCTGTGTATCAAAATACTGGTACAGCCTTGAGTGAACGCCGACATCGAATCCCCGGTTCCATGAGAAATACGACCAGGTCTTGCCGCTATGCCATTTACCGAATGCACCGGTGACATAACCATTATTTTGAAGGATGTCTGCCATGGTGGATTCGTCCCGGTGAATAAAGTCCCGGCCGGCATGGACTCCCCAGACCCCTGTGGCCAGGTGATAACGTCCGGTTAACAGGGATGCACGGGTGGGGGCACATGCAGCACCGCTTTGGTAAAAGCGGGTAAAATGTGCCCCGTTTTCTGCAATCCGGTCGATGGAGGGGGTTCTGATCTGGGAATTTCCTTCATAACTGATATCCGCATAACCGAAATCGTCAATCAGGAACAGGATGAAATTTGGTTTTTTATCCATATCTTCTGACGGTTCCCGGCATGAGTAAAGGCAGAGAAGCATCATTAATAAAAAGGTGCATGTTTTTGTCATCATAAAAAAATTAAGGTCCAGGAATGGGTGAAGATAATTAACCCTGGAAGCATTTTCAAATAATCCTGCCTGTTTAGGCATTGATGAAGGAAAATGATATCCCGGAGGGAATTCAGCCCATCTCAATCTACTGGATCCTGGCCTGACAACCCGGCAAATTCATAAAAAAGATTATCTCCTGTTTGTTTTATTTTGAGCATATGCTTATTTTAGCACGAAATATTTGAGCATATGCCCAGAAAAAAATGTTTGAGGTATATCGGAAACACACCAGATGTCACCTATTATAAACCGGCGGGCATTCCGATGAGGGTTCTTGAAGAAGTCGTGATCAGTCTGGATGAAATGGAGGCCATACGTCTTGCCGACCATGAAAATTTCTATCAGGAAGAAGCAGCCCGGTTAATGAATATATCGAGGCAGACATTCGGGAGGATCCTCGAATCCGCGCACCGGAAGATTGCCGAAGCTCTTCTTCAGGGGAAGGCCATCCGGATTGAAGGGGGAAACGTTGAATTGAATTATGACCAACAATAAATTTTTTAAATATGAAAAAAATAGCCATACCGACAAAAAATGACAGGGTTGACAGCCATTTCGGCCATGCCGAACAATTCAGTATCTATTCAGCCGATCAGACGGGGATCACAAAAAACGAAATAATCGAATCCGGTGAAGGATGTGGATGCCGTTCCAACATCATCCAGGTATTGCGGAACAAGGGAGTAACCGTCATGCTTGCCGGGAACATGGGGGAAGGTGCCTATCAGCGGCTGGTTTCCGAAGGAATGGAAGTTATCCGGGGATGCAGGGGGAAAATCGATACGCTTGTTGCGGCTTATGCTTCAGGTAAATTATATGATGATGGGAGCAACTGCCGGTCGCATGAGCATCATCATCATGGACATGGGGTGGAATGAAACTGCTGTTAATATGCTAAAAAGGCAGCAGCTTCCGGGGAGATGAAAGATTCCTGATGAAGGGATTGATGAAGAAATCTGATGGTTAATGATGTTAATTTTTT
>JAGTVG010000049.1 GCA_018224645.1 Cyclobacteriaceae bacterium | reverse complement strand
TGGGGAACGGAAGCCGACAACCTGATGGTCTCCGATGGCCATGTGATACAGAAGAATGATCCTTCCAAAAAAATGACTTTCCAGGATGCCCTGAAAGAAATGCGGACCGGGGCCATTTATGCATCCGCCAGCCGGTCTGATGACTATGGAGGATTCAAACAGCCCTGGGGTCTTGCTTACGGGGACCTGGGATCGGTACAATTCGCTGAAGTTACGGTGGATACGGAAACAGGTTTTATCAAGGTGGATAAGATCGTTGCAGCTCACAGCTGCGGCCGTCCCATCAATACGGCCCATGTAGAAAGCCAGATCAATGGCGGGGTGATCCAGGGGCTTGCCTACGCGTTGTATGAATACCGCAGCATGGACAAGGAAACCGGAATGATGATGAATGCCAATGTTGATCAGTATAAACTTCCCTACTCCATGGAGATTCCTGAAATTGAATCGATCATCGTGGAAGATTACAGTGGTTTGTCATCGACAGATGCCTATGGAATCGGTGAACCGGCCAACATCGCCACGGCAGTAGCCATTGCCAATGCCGTTTACAATGCCATCGGGGTAAGGATCTATGAAATTCCGATCACCCCCGATAAAGTACTCAAAGCCTTAAACAAAGTTTAAAAGAATCATTATGAATAAATTCAGTTGGTACGAAGCCAAATCAGTGGAGGATGCGCTTGGTAAAGTCAATGCCACCGTTTCTGAAATCCTGGCAAAAAACGGGAACCAAACCAGCGCCATCTTCAAGGCAGGCGGGGTCGACCTTCTTGACCTGATGAAGGAAGGACTTGTCAGGCCCGGGATGGTCATCGGGATAAAAAATATACCCGGACTGGATAAAATCGATTACGATGCTAAAACCGGGTTGAGGATCGGAGCAAATGTATCATTGTCCGAGATGGAATCGAACGACCGGATCCGGGATCAATACCAGGCATTGTTCCAGGCTGTGTCTCATGCCGGAACACCCCAGATCCGTAATTCCGCCACGTTGGGCGGCAACCTTGCCCAACGGACCAGATGCTGGTACTTCAGGTCGATAGACCATGACTGTTACCGGAAAGGATCGGGAACCTGTTTTGCACAGGAAGGTGAAAATGAATTCCATGCGGTTATGGATAATCAACCATGTGCCAGTGTTCATTCTTCATCGGTCGCTACGGCACTGCTTGCGTTCAATGCCAAAGTCGAAATACTTTCCTCGGATGGCAAAAAACGGGAAGTCAAAATGGAGGATTTTTTTGTACATCCCAGCAAGGACAGCCGTACAGAAAATATTCTGAAGGCAAATGAAATGATCACCGCGGTAACTGTTCCGGCTGCCGGTGAAAATATAAAAAGTTACTATATTAAGCAGGGTGCGCGGGAATCCCATGACTGGGCCCTGGCTGATGTTGCGGTGGTGGCTGAAATGTCCGGTACACGTTGCAAAAAGGCTGAAATTGCCCTTGGAGCTGCCTCGCCGGTACCTGTAAAGGCAAAAGCTGCGGCTGATTCCCTGGCTGGCAAGGAGATCAATGAGGCCAGTGCGGTCAATGCCGGTGAGATCGCCATGAAAAATGCCACTCCGCTGGCAAACAACGGGTATAAGGTCCCACTGTTCAAAACGATCATTAAACGCGCCATCTTAAAGACTGTGTAACATGAAAAACGAAAAAACTGCCAATATTCAATTCTGCCGGCATCTAAAGGGAAAAAATCCATTTGGCACTCTGGAGGGAGGCAACCAGCCCTGGCGGGTGACGGACGATCCGAATACGATCTATTGGTGTGTCAAATCAATGAGTGCTGGCGGGCCGGATAACGGACCGATCGATCCGAAGTTATGCCGGGCAGGAAGAAGCTGCTTTAAGGCACCGGGATATTAGGAGCCCGAAGCTGGAGACTGGAGGGATGGAAAGGACCTGGAAGCCATTGTGGCCGGAAGCCGGAAGAATTTGTTGACAAGTAGGTGAGTAAACGGATTGACAGGAAATAATTAAAGGTCCAGTGAACCAGTAAACCAGTTTAACCCACCCCTTCACCCCTCCGGGGAGGGGAATTCCGATATTCAAAGGAATGTTGAAGCCGGAAGACGGCTTCCCTCGCTCCCATTAATCGGGATCTATTTTTCAATCGAAGACAGCCATCCAGTGAACCAGTGAACCAGTGATCCATTCACCAGCGGTCCCAGCGTACTTTTCCGTAGGTTTCGGAACGGATCCTTTCTGCAACGTTGACCACTTTCTTAAATCCTGTCCTCCATGTACTCCCGCTAAAGGAACGGTAGGCTGCATCCTCCCATTCCTGGGGGATATCCTGCCAACCCATACTTTTAAAATCCCTGCCATCCCTGATATAACCCCGGATGGAGGCAAGGGTTCCCATTACCCTGATCTCCAGTTTAAACAACAGGGGCAGCTTGTGGATCAGGACAGAATCGGTTACCAGAACAAGCGATGACCTGTCTAACTCGTCAACCCGGAATCCTTCAGATTCGAGAACATCGACACACACATAAAAAAGACGTGAGGCAGCCAAACTATCCGTTTCGATGATCACCACATTGGCTTTCCTGGGATATTGTCCGAAACAGGAAATGGAGATCATCATCAGTATGACAATAATGAACTTCATGGATAAACAGGTTAACCTTCAATATTTATATTTATTCCCGGAAAATCAACCCCCCGGATTGGGGTAATTTTTTATTGATGAATGATTGAGTGATTGAATGATTGATTGTTGAAGGATTGATTTATGCCTGTCTTCATCAAGATTACGGCAGGTAAAAAATGAGTTGAATGATTGATTTATGAATGCGGGAATGAATTGAATAATTTAAACCCGGAAAATTCAAAGATTTTTTGCCCGGAGGGCCGTCCCGATTTTATTAGGGCCCTTGTTTATCAGATTATATATTAATCTTATTCCGGGTTACCTTCCTGGCCTTCAATCCGGTCACCATGAACCAGGGAGGATTCCACGGCGGCCGGTAAATCATTAATACAAATATTGATCAAGGATTTACCATAGCGGGATACCAGGAAATTTTTTATGGTCTCAGGATTGCTCTCCGATTTCCATTCATGGTAACATACGGAGGATTCACCCTTATTCCATCCCCCGCAATTCAAGGCAAGATCCACGCCCAGAAGCCCGGAAGATTCGATAATTGCAGGTACCTCGCCAAAAGGGGTCATTTCATATTCTGTAGTAAACCTTACCCTGAAAAATTTCATATTTTAAGATATACCGTAACTATTATTGATGCATCAATAATTTAACAATTTTCAATATATGGCTTAAATATTAAAAATTCAGAAATGAATTGATTTTATTACAAAAAAAATTTGAACCAAAATGATATTTCCGGCTTATCCGTTTATTAATCCTGACAAATGTAAAATTACTATTCTTATTTGTATTTTCATGGGGAATAGCCTAAATCATGATCACCGCTATTTTAAAAATAAATCTGAAAATGATTGACAGGATTTGTTATGTTTGTATCCGGTACAATTGTTTTCGATATTTCAGGCCTCAACGGCACAAAGCATGAACTGAATACTTTTTTAACATAATTATCTGATTATTTATGAAAGATAAAAAAATACTCCTATCAGAAAAGGAAATACCAGAAAAATGGTACAACATTATGGCAGATATGCCGAATAAGCCGTTGCCTCCGTTGAATCCCGCCACAAGGGAACCGATAGGTCCGGATGCACTTGCTCCCATTTTCCCCATGGGGTTGATCGCCCAGGAAGTAAGTACGGAAAAATGGATCGAAATTCCGGATGAAATCAGGGATATTTACAAGCTATGGCGGCCTTCGCCCATGTACAGAGCCTATAATCTGGAAAAAGCGCTGGATACCCCTGCGAAAATCTACTACAAGTATGAAGGTGTGAGTCCTGCCGGATCCCATAAGCCGAATACAGCCATCGCACAGGCTTATTATAATAAACAGGAAGGGGTGAAGAGGATAACAACGGAAACGGGTGCAGGTCAATGGGGCAGTGCACTTGCCCTGGCCTGCAATTTTTTTGGAATCGAATGTGAAGTATACATGGTACGGATCAGCTATGACCACAAACCGTACAGGAAGGTTATGATGAACACATGGGGAGCACAGGTATTTCCCTCTCCCTCTGACCGGACGGAAGCAGGACGGAAGATCCTGGCCATGGATCCGAATTCTCCGGGAAGCCTGGGCATCGCCATATCCGAAGCCATTGAAAGGGCTGTGATGGATGAAAATACTAAATATTCCCTTGGCAGTGTCCTGAACCATGTTCTGCTCCATCAGACGGTCATAGGACAGGAGGCTGTAAAACAGATGGAAATGGCAGGTGATCTTCCGGACATTATCGTGGCTCCTTTTGGCGGAGGATCTAATTTCGCGGGCTTATCTTTTCCATTTCTGAGACTTAATTTTGAAGAAGGGAAAAAGATCAGGGCGATTGCCAGTGAACCTGCTTCCTGCCCAAAACTGACACGGGGACAATTCAGGTATGATTTCGGGGATACCATAGGGATGACTCCCCTGCTGCCGATGTATACCCTCGGCCATAATTTTGTTCCTGCTCCTATTCATGCCGGAGGTCTCCGATATCATGGTGCAGGTATACTGGTGAGTCAGCTTCTGAAGGACAAGCTGATCGAAGCCAGGGCCCATAATCAGATCGAATGTTTTGAAGCAGGCATCCTGTTCGCAAAAACGGAAGCCATTATCCCGGCGCCGGAAGCAAACCATGGAATCGCCACAGCCATCCAGGAAGCCCGGAAATGTAAGGAAGAAGGCGTTAGCCGTACTATCCTGATCCATTTATGCGGTCATGGGAATTTTGACATGGGCGCTTATGAGGCATATTTCTCAGGTAAATTGACCGAACACGAACTGACGGAAAAAGAGATTGCCAATTCGCTGGCTGAACTGGACACACCAATGATTGGGTAAGGAATTTATTTCCACCTGAAATTCATGCCTTCACGCGGAGCGATGGCATGAATTTCAGGAGGTCTTAAATACAAAGCCCATCACCCCGGGTACTTTTTAATACCGTTAATTTTGTTTTTATGCTCATTTATATATATTTGCAGCCCCGGATTTTTTTATTGCCGGTTTGGCTTAAACAATCTGGCATAAAATTTGGTTAATTTTTTTCGTGAATATCAACAGAAAATACAGCAGATGTCATGAAGGAAAAAGAAGGTAGTGTGAATTTCGTATTGGGTGTAATTGGTGTTGCATTATTACTTATCGTAGCGATTCTATTAATACCGTGAAAGGTCAATAATCAGGTTTGATCAGCTCCGGCTCATACATATCCAGAAGATAATTTTTTCTCTTTTGTCAGCATAGCGCTTCAGGTGAAAGACCTTCGCAACCTGGCCGGAAAAAATAACGATAATGCGGACACAACCATATATCCTATTTAACAAGGAAATCCACGGTCAGACTCTTGCCCATCACAAAAGCTTGAATGCTTCAATCTGACACTTATTAAGCGTCCCCCAGTTTGAAGACCCGCGTGAAATAGATTGGCAACTCACTTTCCAGTGTTCAGTTTAAAAAATCCATTTTTATGTCATCTTTATGATCACATCACCCGGAGTGACGGATGGATAGGAAAAATGGCTCCGCAGGTATTAAATGAGATTTCCCATGTCCGGCTCAAACCGGAATTCTGATCGCCTTGCTTGAAAAATTGTTGACAAAATTGATCGAAAGGCAAAGGATGATGTTCTCCGCTTCATCTTTTTCAGGCTGTTCCATTAAAATGCTCTCAAGCCGGCCGGGATTCATATTGAGTTCGATCAACTTCAGATCGGTGAATATTTTTTCAAGTTTTAACCGGGCGGCAACCACTGATAAGGAAATGGACTTGTTTGAAAACATCTGGTGATCCATGATCCAGCCGCCATTTTCAGTGATTTTTTTTTCGAGTTCATGAAGGAGTTCGTTCCGTTGCCGGAAGCAGTAGGCCTCAATGATAATTCGTTCCATAAAACTAAGTTAGAGCCAAGCAGGAATCTTGAATTTACGAAAAAAAATTAATTATCCCAATCACCGAGAGATTTTCGGATGTCAATTATTTTTCCCAGATGATATGAATTATGATCTGCAATCAGCAGGATCTCCCGCAGGTAGGTATGCCGCTTTGCATGCGGGATCTCACAGGTCAGGTCGATGTTTTCATCCCTGATCAACCGGATGACTCCTTCCTTGTCCTTCCGGAAACGGTCGATGGTGGAATTCCATTGTTCATCGCTAATATCGTCTTTTTCTCCGGGCCAGTATTCTGCAGGCCAGGCAGGGGAAACCCATCCCTCTTCAATGGCATACCTGTAAATATCCTCCTGGGCGATCCGCATATGTTCGAGTTCTTCATAGATGGAATGAAAGTTAGCTTTGGGACGGAAATTCCGGATCTCCGGATTGATTCCTCTGATGGCTTCTTCAAATGTTACATGGGCAGATCCCCCACTGACCAGTTCTACCAGATCTTCCCTGAATTTTTTTTCATTCATAATCATTAAAATATTGGATCATGTTCCTTAAAATATTCAAAACACGAGATCAGCCCGGGATAAAAACCGGAGGTAAACACGGGACAGTCAGGATCCTGCAATAAGCACGTGTATTCAGTTTCTATAAAGTTTCAATACTACCCTCCTTGGATCCTCAAGATTTCCTGATGCAGGAAAAGGGATTACATCAATTACTTCAATGGTGTATTCAATGCTATAGAAAACAAATGATTTTAGATGCTGGATTGAAGGGGAACAGTCGCCCAGGCATAAAAGGGTACTGAACTGGCTGTTCCTTGTATCCTCGATCACAGCCTTTACCTGAACATTTCCTTCCTGTAAACAAAATCCATCCGACGGACACCGGCTATCATTGACCTCAGTGATACCGACAAAAAGCATATGGTTCCTGTCATCAACCATTTTCACCTGTTCGCCGATTCCTATCGTAAAAACATCATTGATCCTCACCATGGCCGGTTCATCCTGATTACAGGAATAAAATCCATACATCACAAGGAAAAAGAATACGGCTTTCAACTTCATGGCTTAATTGCTTTATCCGACCTGTGTATTCTCATTAAACTCCTCAACAAGAGAGGAGGCTGTCTCAAAAGTGTCCAAAATGTCAGTCCGACTGAAATGAAGGAATCTGTTAATTCTTGATTAGCACTTGTATATACGTTTTCAGTTTTCTTCCCGCCACATGCG
>JAGTVG010000048.1 GCA_018224645.1 Cyclobacteriaceae bacterium | reverse complement strand
CCCTTCCGGATCCCCCCGGACGGAACAAGGACCGGATCACGGGACCGTTTTCCTTCTTTTTTCTTCTTCTTTTTTTCCCCCACTGCTAGACCGGTTCACAGGTCCGGATCACTGACGCGGATCACTGGACCGGATCACTGAGCTGAATCCAGCGTAAATCCCCGGGAACCACCTCCCGCCCATGCGTCGGAAAATGAAAATTATATTTACTTTCTCGGCTTTTTTCAATAAATTCAATCAACAATTTTTTTAAACGTCAAAACAGGATTTTTACCCAAACCGGAGGTCATTATGGAATTCAGATCACTTATATCAAAAATTATTGGAAAGTTGTTCAAGCCAACCCCTGAAAAGCAGATAACAGGGCTCCCCCGGAAGCCGGAACATATTGATGCTGGTTTTACCGGAAACCGCAGAAAGATCATCAAACGGCTGGGAATGCTGCCGTTCATCGGACCTGTTTTTTATTCATGGCAGAATTCCGGCAGCTGGCCAAGCTTTGAGGAGAAAAATCTGAAAGAAAGGCAAATTTCTATCCATGAAAATTCCGGCCTTTCCTCCCAGGATCCATCGGTCAAGATTCCACAGGCCAGGCTCGGGACAGAATCCTTCAGCAGGATGATCCTTGGGGGAAACCTGATCGGGGGTTGGGCCCATGCCAGGGATCTGCTGTATGTTTCAAAACTGGTAACAACCTATTTCACCGATGAAAAGATCTTCGAAACATTCGCACTTGCGGAAACAATGGGGATCAATGCATTTCTGACAAACCCCGTCCTGATCCGCGTGATTAACGAATACTGGAAAAAAGACCTGGGTAACATCAAGTTTATCAGCGACTGTGGCGGCAAATCATTGCAGGAGGGGATTCAGGTTTCCATCGACCATGGCGCATCGGCATGTTACCTGCATGGCGGGATCACCGATAGCCTTGTTGAAGCAGGCAATCTGGAAGAAATTGGTAAGGGATTGGAATTGATAAAGAAAAACGGATTACCCGCAGGCATTGGTGGACATAAACTCCAGACTGTTAAAGCCTGTGTTGATTTCGGCCTGCAGCCGGACTTCTGGATGAAAACAATACACCAGGTAAATTACTGGTCAGCCCAACCCGTTCCTGAAAATGACAATATCTGGTGTACAGATCCGGATGAAACTGCCGCCTACATGAAAAATATAGAACAACCCTGGATCGCCTATAAAATTCTGGCTGCAGGTGCTATCAACCCGGAAACCGGATTTAAATATGCCTTTGAACAGGGGGCGGATTTTATCTGCGTGGGCATGTTTGATTTTCAGATCAGGGATGACGTAGCCATATTGATGAAGGTCCTGAATGCTGAGCTCGATAGAAAACGACCCTGGAGAGCCTGATTTCCGGAAAAGACAACCTTTGTAATTGAACAGGATTTTCGATCCTTTCCGTCGCCAATGATCAGGAAACAACCCGCCTGAATGGCTGCCGCTTCCGGTAGGTAAGGGAACGCCACAACCATTCAAACGGACCGAAAAAGAAATGATTGAGCCAGGGTTTTGAATAGATCAACTGCAGGGTCCAGATCAGTAAAACAATCAATAACTGCATCGTGCGGGAAACCTGGCCAAAGAGGCCGAGACCGATCCCATAAAATATAAAAACACAAATGATGGAATGCAGCAGATAATTGGTCAGCGCCATCCTTCCGACCGCTGCAAGCCGTGATTTAAGTGGCAACATTCCTGCCGATTTGAAAAACATCATCACCAGGCAGATATAGGAAAAAATCATCAGCAGGCTCCCCCAGTAGTTGAATTGGGATCCAAGGAACATGCTGTACGTAAATTCCCAGTTCTTTTCAAAATTTTTAAACAATCCGAAGCCTGCGATCAACAATCCCGGAAAAAAAGTATATAAAAATCCTTTCCGGTAAAACTGCCGGGACCGGCCGCCGGTAAGGATACCCCATTTATACATAGCCATACCGATCAGCATCATTCCGCTTACCCGCCATAAAAAAAAGAACAGGAATACCTGGGTTTCCATGTTCAGGGCACTTTTGGCGCGTATTGCTGTCTGTTCAGCATAGGATCCCCGGTAGGCTTCCATCTCTTTCTCTACCATCTCCGGGCTGGGCTCCCAGCTTGTCCGGATCTCGTTTACAGCTTCCTGAGGCATATAAGGAATAGAAATGCCATTTAAAATGTACAGGAGGCTCCCTATGGCCAGTATGATCAACCCAAGGGTAAGCAGCGATCTTGCTTTTTTCTTCCGGAACAGAAAAACAATAAACCCGCACAATGCATAAGGCACAAGAATATCTCCATACCATATCAGGTAAGCATGTATCAACCCGATGATCAGCAGCCAGAAAGTCCTCCGGTAATGCAGGCCTGAAGATCTTCCTGTTTTGGCAACTGCCTTATCTGTCATCAGGATGATCCCCGCCCCGAACATGAGCGAAAACAATCCCATGAATTTCAAATTGAAAAACAGGTCGGTGAAAATAAATACCCATTTATTCAAACCCGTCAGATCACCAAAGGATGTCGGGTTCATGTATGCCTGGCTGATCATGGAAAAACTCCCGATATTCATCACCAGGATACCCAGGACGGCAAATCCGCGTAATATGTCCAGTGACTGTATCCTTTCCTTGTCGAGTGTTGGCTGGAGTGTGGCAGTTAACATGAGATCCTTATTTTATTGGTTTATTGCCTGAAAATTAGGAATATCAGGCCGGACAGGTATCCGCCGATTAAATTCCAGGAATTGGAGGTCCGTCCTGATCGCATGAAAAGCAAATCAGTTTTGCGGATCTATTGAAGGATCCTGCTGACTGAAGGAAGCAATCGGAGTAAGATCCAGTGTCCTGAATTCTACCTCCGATCCCTCGGCCTGAACGGCAATCCGACCCTTGCTGGCAGTACAATCATAGCCTTCATTCACAAGATCACCGTTCACCCAGACTTTTACTTCATCACCCAGGCATTCAATGGTCATGGAATTCCATTCACCGGCCGGATTTTCCGAACCGTCAGTAAGGTTCAGGATACGGCGTTTTTTGCCTTCTGTAATTCCCCATTCATCCCTTGGGCCTCTCCGGCTGACCATATCCGGAACCGATATATCTTCAACAATACACCAGAAGTCACCTGCATTTTCATGCATCATCTGTACTTCAACCGATTGAGGGAACATGCTGTACAAAGCCCGGGGTATGGAGGCATGGACAAGCACCCCGCAATTACCCGGTGTACCGGCAAATCTGTACTCAACCTCAAGCCGGTAATCCTGAAAAATGGAATCGGTGATCAGGTGCCCGTTGGGTTCCCCCAAACTGACAAGATTTCCATCCCGCACCAGGAAAGGGCTTTCTGCATCCGGATCATCATCCATTGCCGGGACATCGGCATGCCAGCCTGAAAGATCCTGCCCATTAAAAAGACTGATTGTCTGATCCTTACCGGAAAATTCACAGGCAAGGAAAACGATTCCCAGCAAAAAAATCAGAATTCTGTTCATGGAATATAAAATAATTTAATTTTCGGGAACAATAAAAACTACCTGAATATACACGATACACCGATGAGTCGCCATTATTCTTCCGTATTTTTCTATTAAATCCAAACAAATGTTGTTATTTGCAGGTATAAGATTCAAATTATGAAAATAGCGATCGCCATGCAACTCCTCATCATCCTTTTTATCTTTTCAACGGCATTATCCGATGCTCATATTACAAACGGGGATTAAGGAAAAACACGGGGAAAGGATCCTGGATATCATCCGTAATATTTCTTACAATGGCGGATTTTCAAAGGGTGTCAAACTTTCCCAGGAATTGAAAATCGCACAGGATGCCGACAGGCTTGATGCCATGGGGGCAATAGGTGTAGCCAGGACCTTCCACTACGGAGGATACAAGGGCCGGAAAATCTATGATCCCCGTGTAAAACCGGTAAAATATCTTTCGGAAAAGGAATACAGGGAAAGCGGTGCACCTTCGATCAATCATTTTTCCGAAAAACTGCTGAAACTTAGAAAGGGAATGCATACTAAGACGGCAAAAGCCATGGCCAGGAAACGGCATGCATTCCTGGTGGAATATTTACGGCAGTTCAAACGGGAAATAAAGGGGAAAATCTGAATGCTGTTTATGAACTAAGCCCATCAAATCCGGAAAATGATCTCAAATGAAGGCGTGGGGCATGATATGCCCAAACCTGTTCTGTTCAATCCCTGGAAGCATCACCAGGATTACATCATTGGCCAGATCAGGAAATTCGCTGACCCGGATGAATTGCCTTCGCTGTCCGGCCATCTGAATAAAATAGGTGAATCAACCACCGATCTCTACGTTGGACCCCTTGGTTTGGAAGAAATTGCTGACCTGACCCTTACCGTACTTGAAAAACTGAACCTGAATAATGAAGAATCCTACCTTCATTGGATCAGAAGATCGGAAGGGAAATACAGAACAGAAACTTTTCCAGATAATTCAGTATGGGTTTTCAGGATCGGATATGATGAAGGCCGGTACGTTCATATCCATCCGGGAAGAAATGTGCCGTTTACCCTGCGCGTAAAAGCCAATATCTTGAAAACTGCAATATCGGTCAATGCAAGATCACTGGCTGAGGGGGGCAATCCGCTGGATATAAAAAAAATCAATGCAGTCCGCAGGGAATTCATTGGCCTGGATCCGATTAAATTTGTCACCCTTAACCATGAACTCGGGCGGATGATTTACCATTTTGCAGTTAAAATTGGCATTCTAACATAAAGATCCCATGAAATTAAAGAAAAGGGCATTGAAGGAACTTGGTTTTCTAATCATTGCTGCACTGCTGGTGATCATTTCCATGCTCATTGCAGGTACATTTTTCGGGATATGGATCAGGGATTACAAACTGATGGCGCTGACGGCCCTGATTTTTTACCTGGTATTCGGTTTCTACCGGATGCTGAACAGCCTGGCAAGAAAAGCCAGGGAAGGGGAATGGGATGATCCTGAGAATGGCCGCTTTGGATAACAGATGACATTTTTTTGAAAGATGTCATCTGTTATCATGTTAAAAAAAGTTAATTTTTTCTTCCCCGGTTAAAGGTTTTGTAATTTTTCAAATCTGATCATCATAAGACAATCCCGGTATGAAAAATTCTCCTGTTAACCATCAAACTGATAGATGAGAATCTCAGCTGGCATACTGGCAGCAGAAACAGGGTAAACCGGGAAAAGATCAGGATGGATCTCTCTTATTTGCGTGAGATGACCCACATACTCAAAAATGCCGGACATGCCGATTTAGCGGATCAATATGAATCGCTCTTCCTGGAACATTATGCACAGGTTAACGAAGGCTGATGCAGGAAAAAATTACCTCGCCAGGTAACTTTAATGGACGGCCGCAAAGCTGATTATTTATTTATTTTATTCAATAAAAGAATGAATAATGACTATCTTCGACGACGTTAAGAAAAAAAGCCAAATGAAAGTGTTTGAAAGACAGAATAATATATTAGGCTGGTCAGTATTTGCGATCGCCACCCTGGTATTCTGGATAACAGTGGAACCGACCGCAAGTTATTGGGACTGTGGTGAATTTATTGCAGTCTCCTATAAACTGGAAGTTCCCCATCCCCCGGGAGCCCCTTTCTTTCTGCTTGTTGGAAGACTTTTTTCCTTTCTGGCTTTTGGTGATGTGGATAAAGTTGCCTATTGGATTAATATCGTCAGTGTTCTGAGCAGCGGCTTTACTGTTCTTTTCCTTTTCTGGACAATCTCACTTTTCGGAAGAAAGATCCTGAAGGTGAAAGAGGCGGAATTAACTGCCGGGCAATCCTACCTGATCCTTGGTGCAGGGATTGTTGGCGCCCTTGCCTATACCTTTTCGGATTCTTTCTGGTTTTCCGCCGTCGAGGCAGAGGTTTATGCCATGTCTTCCTTTTTTACCGCTTTTGTGGTCTGGGCCATGTTGAAATGGGAAAATGTTGAAGATGAACAGCTTGCCGACAAATGGCTCATCCTGATATTTTACATGATGGGATTATCCATTGGCGTACACCTGCTGAACCTCGTTACAATTCCAGCGCTTGGACTTATCTTTTATTTCAAAAAATACAAACCGACGACCTGGGGGGTGATCGGCACGTTTATAATCAGTGTTCTGATCATCGTGTTTATCAATGATTTTATCATACCGGGTTTGCCGGGAATTGCAGGATCCTTCGAGATCTTTTTCGTTAATTCGCTTGGGCTTCCCTTCAGGTCCGGCATCATTGTTTTTATGCTGCTCTTCATCGGGGGATTGATATATGGTATTTATTATACGCAGAAAAAGAAAAAGGAATTATTGAATACCGCCCTGCTCGCCCTTGCTTTTATCCTGATCGGCTATGCTTCATACAGCATTATACTCATCCGGTCGAGTTATGATCCCCCAATCGATGAAAATGATCCTGAAGATGTGATCAGCTTCGTCTCTTATCTCAAGCGGGAGCAGTATGGTTCGCGTCCGCTCCTGTATGGTCAGTATTTTGATGCGGAAGTTGTGGACCAGGAGAAAGGAGCCCCTGTTTACGTTCAGGGAGAAAATAAATATGAGATTGCGGATTATAAGATCCAGTATGTTTATGATCAGAATAGGATGACCATTTTCCCGAGAGCATACAGCAGCTCAGATAACCATGTGGCGCAATACAGGAGCTGGATGAATCTCCGTCCGAATGAAAATCCCAATTTCGGAGACAATATGATGTTCATGTTCAGGTACCAGATCGGCTATATGTATATGCGGTATTTCATGTGGAATTTTGCGGGAAGGGTAAGTGATATCCAGGGATCTTCCTGGATGACGCCACTGGATGCCTTCAAGGATGTTCCTGCAGAACTTGCCAATAACAAGGGCCGCAATAATTATTTTATGCTACCGCTGATCCTGGGGTTGATCGGGGTATTTTATAATTACCGGAAGGACCAGAAGGTATTCGGCGTGCTTCTTCTGCTGTTCATCCTGACAGGGGTTGCCCTTGTCGTATACCTCAATTCCCCGCCGGTCGAACCCCGGGAAAGGGACTATATTTATGTTGGTTCCTATTATGCTTTCGCCATCTGGATCGGGATGGGCGTTATCGCCATCGGGCAGTATCTGCTGAATTTTATAAAGAACAGTAAAACATCCGCCATGGTTGCCACCACGGTTTGTCTGGCCATCCCGCTTATCATGGCCGTTGAAAACTGGGATGACCATGACCGGTCGAACCGTTATTTTTCAGTTGATTCGGCCAGGAATTTCCTGGCATCCTGTGCACCCAATGCCATCCTGTTTACTGGAGGTGATAATGATACATTCCCCTTATGGTATGCCCAGGAGGTGGAAGGATTCAGAACTGATGTCCGGGTGATCGTCCTCAGTTATTTCAATACTGACTGGTATATCGACCAGATGACCCAAAGGGCTTATGAATCTGAACCGATCCCTTTTACGCTTACGCACGATTTGTACAGGCAGGGCGGACCCAATGATTACCTGCCCTACGTTGAAAATCCAAACCTTCAGAACCAGGCTGTTAACCTCGAAAGTTACCTTGACCTTATCCGGCGGAACCACCAGGCGCTGAAGGTGCCTACCCTGCTGGGAAGTTATAACAGGATCCCTACACGAACACTTTATCTTCCTGTTAATAGGGAAGAAATTCTTTCCCGCGAACTTGTTCCCGAAGGAATGCAGGACCTGGTCCCTGATAGGATGCTGTTCAGGCTGAAAGGCAATGGCCTGGAAAAAAACACCCTGATGATCCTGGATATGATCGTGGCCAATAAATGGGACCGGCCAATCTATTTCAATAATACTTCCCTGATGAATGCCGGGATCGATTTCAGAAGATATGTTGTACAGGAAGGCAATGCCTACCGCTTGTTGCCTGTCGAAAAACCGAATGTCCAGGAGGAATTTGTCAATACCGATGTGATGTACGATAATGTGATGAATAATTTCTTCTTCCGGGAAATGGATAACCCGGACGTGTATTATTCTGAAGATTACAGGAATTTTGCCCTTAATCACAGATCCACCTTCAATACACTCGCCGACAACCTGTATACTAACGGAGATACGGCACGCGCAAGGGAAGTATTGATCCGCTCCATTGAAGCCATTCCGGACAAGTCAATTCCCTATGATCACGCGAATGTACAGACTGCCTCCCTGCTGTTCGAGGTGGGAGAAAATGAGCTGGCCATGGATATTGCAGAAAAACTTGGTGCCAATTCAGTGGAATACCTTAATTATTACGAAAAATACGGCGACGCACCTCAGAATGATGTTCAGAAACATATGACCGTACTGAGTCTGCTGTCAAGGATGCTAAAAAACAATGGCGAGGAGGAGTCGTCGGCAA
The DNA here is from genome assembly GCA_018224645.1 of Cyclobacteriaceae bacterium. Taxonomy (GTDB): domain Bacteria; phylum Bacteroidota; class Bacteroidia; order Cytophagales; family Cyclobacteriaceae; genus JAGTVG01. Next base: position 318 of record JAGTVG010000048.1, on the reverse strand, counting down.
GGCTGGAATCCACCTTTATGAAATATTATGATCAGCTTAACCAGTAATTCATGCGTGGAAATTAAATAAGCTATCAGGACTCATGCGCTCACCCGTCGTGATGGCATGAGTCTAACCTGCCAATCCGCAACATAATCAACTGTTCCGCTGTATTTTTTCCTCCTGGCCGGAAACCAGGCATTTTTTAATATCGATCCTACCTTCCGCGACTTGGATAAAAGGTCTGCCATCTTCCAATCCAGTAAGGCCATAACCTGTCTCCGTAGAAATAAAACCCCTGAAATTGTTGCCGATCCTGGAATCGATATACAGGGTTTG
>JAGTVG010000047.1 GCA_018224645.1 Cyclobacteriaceae bacterium | reverse complement strand
TTGATTTATAATTTATTATACCAAAAAATCCCCGATCCCATGAAATCAAAACCCGCCCCGAAGCACTCCATCAGTATCGAAGATGACCGGACAGGTACGGATATAGAGACCCTGAAACGTGCTTTTCTTGACAATCTGTTTTACGTCCAGGGGAAGTTCCCTGAATTTGCCACCCGGAATGATTATTACTTATCACTGGCGTACGTAGTCCGCGATAGATTATTGCACAGGTGGCTGAACACCATCAAAACCTATTCTGAAAAACATTGCCGCAAGGTATCATATTTGTCGGCCGAATTTTTAATGGGGCCCCATCTGGGAAATAACCTGATCAACATGGGTTTATATGATCAGATGAAGAAGGCAATGAATGAACTCGGGCTGAACCTTGAGGAACTGATCGATCAGGAGGAAGAACCGGGCCTGGGAAATGGAGGACTGGGTCGTCTGGCTGCCTGTTTCCTCGATTCACTGGCTACCCTCAACATACCCGCTTTTGGATTTGGCATCCGGTACGAATATGGGATCTTTGAACAGGAGATCCGGGATGGATGGCAGGTGGAGAAGGAAGATAAATGGTTGAAATATGGAAATCCATGGGAAATTGCCCGTGTCGAGAATACTTTTGAGGTAAAATTTGGGGGCTATACTGAATCAGGTTACGATGAACACGGAAAGTATCGCGTTACATGGATCCCTGCCAAAGTAGTCAAAGGTATTCCCTATGATACTCCGGTGCTTGGTTATGATACGGATACGGCAGCAACACTCCGGCTCTGGCAAGCGGAAGCTTTTGAACCCTTTGATTTTCAAACCTTCAACATGGGTGACTTTTATGGAGCGGTGGATGAAAAAGTGATGTCGGAGAACATCACGAAAGTATTGTATCCGAATGATGAACAGATCAGCGGCAAACAACTACGGCTTGAACAACAGTATTTTTTCGTTTCCTGCACTTTACAGGACCTGATCCGTTATCATCTTTTATTCAATAAAAACCTGGATAACTTTCATAAAAAGAATGCCATTCAGTTGAATGATACCCACCCTTCCATAGCCGTTGCCGATTTCATGCGGCTTCTGATCGACATACACGGGATGTCATGGGATCAGGCATGGGCAATCACACAAAGTTCCTTCAATTATACCAATCACACCCTGCTGCCGGAAGCACTTGAAAAATGGCCAATTGGCCTGATGCATGAGCTTCTTCCCCGTCATATGGAAATAATCTATGAGATCAATCATCATTTTCTTGAGAAGGTACGTCAGTCCTTCCCGGGGGATGAGGCGAGGATTACGAGGATGTCGATCATTGATGAAACAGGTGAAAAATATGTCCGGATGGCTCACCTGGCATGTGTCGGCAGTAACAGGATCAACGGTGTGGCAGCCCTGCATACCAAACTGATCAGGGAGGAATTGTTAAAGGATTTTAATGACCTCTGGCCGGATAAGATCCTCAATGTCACCAACGGAGTCACTCCCCGACGCTGGGTGGTACTGAATAATCCTCAACTAACTGAATTGATCACGGATAATATAGGTTCCGGCTGGATCAGGGACCTGGATCAGTTGAAAAAGCTGGAACCTTTGGCTGAAGATGCCAATTTCAGGAAATTATGGAGAAAATCAAAACTTTCGGTTAAATCTGAGCTGGCAACAACCATAGAAAAAAACCTGGGTATCCGGGTTGATCCAGGATCCATGTTTGACATCCAGGTAAAAAGGATCCATGAATATAAACGGCAACACCTGAATGTACTGCATATCATTACCCTTTTTAACAGGATAAAGGAAAATCCGGAAATCGATATGGTGCCACGGACTTTCATTTTTGGTGGTAAGGCGGCACCCGGGTATTTTATGGCAAAACTGATCATTAAACTGATCAATGGAGTAAAGGAAGTGATCAACAGCGATCAGGATGTGAAGGATCGTCTTAAAGTGGTTTTTATCCCCGACTACAGCGTGAAGAACAGCCAGCATGTCTATCCGGCAGCCGATCTTTCTGAACAGATTTCAACGGCGGGAAAAGAGGCTTCCGGTACCGGCAATATGAAATTTTCCATGAATGGTGCGCTCACCATCGGTACACTTGACGGGGCCAATATCGAGATCCGGGAAGAGGTCGGCGAGGAAAATTTTTTCCTCTTCGGACTCACTGCCGATGAGGTAAAGGAAAAAAGATCAGCAGGTTATTTACCTTTCGACCATTATCATTCAGATCCGGAATTGAAAAAGGCGCTGGATCTCATTGCCTCCGGTTATTTTTCGGAAGGGAACCACCATCTCTTCCAGCCATTAACCGATTCTCTTTTATATTATGACCATTATATGCTCCTTGCAGATTATCAATCCTACATTGAATGCCAGGACAGGGTAAGTGCTGCATACCGGAATATCGATAACTGGACCCGTATGTCGATATTAAACACCGCAAGAACGGGTAAATTTTCAAGTGACCGTTCGATCCTCGATTACACCAGGGAAATCTGGAAAACGGATCCGGTAAAAGTGGAAGCACCGCCATATCATCCTGATTACTTGAAGAACAAAAAATTCAGAATGCCGGATAAATAGAGATCATCCGCCGGGATCAGAAATATTTTTGATTTTACCGGAAAAACCAAAAAAATAGCAGGAGCCCTGAAAGAAATCAATGATGTTAAAAAATCCTGCAATTTTTCACAGGTTCGTCATACAGGGAATAAAATTAATGAAAAAAATTTCTTCCGGTTTCCAACCTGAACCATACTTCCCGTGTCTTAATGATGATTGATTTCCGCGAATACAATAATCCGATAAAAAAACCATTCGTTGTGGTATCTTGATAAATGTGGGAAGTTTTCAGACGGAAAATCCCATGACGTCGGAAAACAAATATGTTTTCCATTTGGAAATGGGCTGACTCAAGTGGGCAGCCCTTTTTCATTCCTGTAATTGCCTCGTGACAGGCAATACTTAACGGTCCCGTTATCTTCAGAAGCGATATTTCGTTTTACATCCGAGAAAATGTTGCCTGAAAATATTATTTTTCCACAAAATTTAAAGAAACCTGATTTTTGATTATATTTTATGGACCGGATTGTTTCGATTGTTTAAAATTATGATCATGTCAAAGAAAATTATTGCAATCGCCTTTTTGCTGGTTATTTATGCCTGTGCAAAGGTGCCTTTAACGGGAAGAAAACAGTTTACCGCCATTCCCAGTGCTGAGATCAATGCCCTTGGGGTAGATAGTTATAATCAGGTTGTGAATGAAACGGGTCTTTCAGATAATCAGCAATATATAGAACAGGTAAAACGGGTTGGTGTCAGGATTACCGGTGCCGTCGAAGAATACCTGTCTGAGAATGGACTGCTGGAGAAAATTGGAGGTTTTGCCTGGGAATATAAGGTACTGGAATCAGACCAGATGAATGCATTTTGCCTGCCTGGAGGAAAAATTGCATTCTTTGAGGGGATCATGCCCGTGTGCCAGGATGATAACGGGGTAGCGGTCGTGATGTCACATGAAATCGCACATGCCATCGCAGGTCATGGCAATGAAAGGATGTCACAGGCCCTTGTTGTGAACCTGGGTGGAGCGGCTCTTTCGGAAGCATTGAATTCGCAACCCCAAATGACACATGATCTCGCGCTGGCTGCCTTTGGCATTGGATCACAGATCGGCGTAATGCTGCCTTACAGCCGGTTACATGAAAGTGAGGCGGATGAGCTTGGGTTATATTTCATGTCCATGGCAGGATTTGATCCTCAGGAAGCCCCGGCATTCTGGCAGAGAATGCTTGACCAGGGAGGCGATAGGCCGCCGGAATTCCTTTCCACTCACCCGGATCCCGAAAACAGGATCGATGAGCTTAACAAAAATATGGATAAGGCGATGGAATATTACCGGAAGAATGAATAGAGCCGGAAGACTGAAGACTGAAGCCGGAAGCCGGAAGCCGGAAGCTGAAAGCTGGAAGCAGTACGCAGAGTTTTTATCATCGATCCGCTTATTCACGTCAACCAGTTCATTGGTTCACTGGCTTCGCAAACCGAAGCCCTGGCGCATCGCCTTCGGCGCTTCGTCGCTGAAGCAATGAAGCATAAGCGACAAGCCTATGGCGACCGAAGGTAGGTTTGCTCATACCTCTTCCACTCGTCTGTATCGCAGATTCGGTGTTGCCCCAGCAATAACGAATACTAAGGCTTCAGCGGTAAATAATTTTTCGAGGCTCAGTCATACACCTTTATCAGTCGCTCCTCTACGCTTCGTGCCCGCATCTCTGCAGACTACGCAAGATTCGCTTACGGTGGCTGACTATTCCTTACCGTACAGGTCTGGATCCTGTCGGGTTGCCATGAGGTGTTTCTCCAAATTTATATTAAATGCCTTTGGTTCCCTACCTCAAGGGCTTCCACGGCGCAACAATATTCAATATTCATCATTCTTCACACCACATTCCTCATTCCCCCTCCCATTTATCCAGCCGCCTCTCCCTTCCTTGCCAGGTATATGACCTCATCGGCCGGAAGTGCGTACCGTGCAACCACGGTTTTATCGAGCCCCCGTACGTAGTGGTCCTCCCTTACCCTGAATCCGGCGTTTCTGAGCCGCTGTGGATAATCCTTTCCATAGATCCTGACGTGATCCCGCTGCCCATACACTTTTTCCCTTTGCGAGGGTGTCCGGGCAGCAGGATCTTCAAAGGTATGTTCCAGGTTTTTGCCCATGAAAGGCACCTGCAGGATGGCCCATCCGCCCTTTTTCAGGACCCTGAAAATTTCCTTCATGGCATGCAGATCATCCTCAACATGTTCCATGACATGATTACACATGACCACATCAAAAGTATATTCTTCAAATGGGATCTGATGAATATCCATTTTAATCATTGCCAGGGGAGATTCAAGATCGGCCGTGACATAATCCAGGTTTTCCAAACGTTCAAACCTGTCGATAAAACACTGTTCCGGCGCAATATGGAGGAATTTTATCGCTGCCGTAAAAAATGAAGTACGTTCTTTCAGATAAAGCCAGAGCAGGCGATGGCGCTCGAGGGAAAGACAATTAGGACAAAGCGCATTCTCCCTGGGAGGTTTTCTCCCGTAGGGCATGAATTTCCGGAAGGTAGCACTGCATACAGGGCATTCCACCCTGTTACCCATGTAAAAGACCTTCATAACCTTTAAAACCAGATGACTGAATCTCTGCAATACAGTCCTGGGAATGTTACGGATGATCCAACTGATGATGAACTTCATACGTATAGAATAATAAACAATAAACGCCGTTCATGTCAAAAATATACCGAAAAAATTACACGCGTTCCGAATTAAAAATATATGATGTAATTTGGGAATGAAAATAAAAGCCTGAATGTTTTTAAATCAGAATTTCATCAGAATTAAACCGTAATTTTGTCTTCAGAAACCTTCTGTAATCCAGTATCATTCATACATTACTTTTAGGTAAATCACGTTTAGATCATGAAAAAATTTTCAATTATTCTTCTCGCCTTAATTGTCCTCGTCGTTGTGCTGTTTTTTGCCTTCAAGGGGACTGGAAAAAATGAAAGTGCTGACATCCTGGTTTCTGCTGAAACAGGGAAATTTATCGTCGACATCACCACAACGGGTGAACTGGAGGCAAAAAATTCCGTTAAGATCATCGGCCCCGTACGATTACGGGATTTCAGAATCTATAATGTAACCATCAACGATATCGTACCTGAAGGAACAATCGTTCAGAAGGGTGACTGGGTCGCCAATCTTGATCGTTCGGAATTCAATACGAAACTCCAGGATAAACAGATCGAAGTGGAAAAAGCCCAGTCCCAGTACATTCAGACACAACTGGATACGGCACTCCAGATGAGACAGTCCAGGGATGATCTGATCAATCTTAAATATGCCGTTACGGAAGCTGAACTTGTCCTCGAACAATCAGCCTACGAGCCTCCCGCCACGGTAAAACAGAATGAGATAAACCTGGAAAAAGCAATAAGGAATCTGCAGCAGGCCAGTGAAAATTACAAGATCAAACTCGAGCAGAATAAGGCAAAAATGCAGGAAGTAGCTGCCGAATTACGAAAAAATCAGCGTGAATTGAATAGTATGCTGGAATTGGCCAATGCATTTACCGTGTATGCACCCGAAAGCGGGATGGTGATCTATGCAAAAGGATGGGATGGAAAAGCCATCAAGGCGGGCTCACAGATCAATTCCTGGGATCCAACCGTAGCTACCCTCCCAGACCTCACGACCATGGTTTCAAAAACCTACATCAATGAAGTGGACGTAAGAAAAATAAAAATAGGACAACCGGTAGAAATTGGTCTGGACGCCTTCCCTGAAAAAAGACTGACAGGAACCGTCACGAATGTGGCCAATGTCGGTGAGCAAAAACCCAACTCCGATGCCAAAGTTTTCGAGGCACTCATCGAAATAAGCGGCACCGATCCTTTACTGAAACCTGCCATGACCACAAGCAACCGGATCATTACACAGGAAATTGACAACACGATCTTTCTCCCCCTGGAATCCTTTCACAACAAGGATGATTCCATCACTTTCGTATATAAGAAACAGGGGTTAAAAGTAGTGAAACAGGAGGTCCAGCTCGGTTCAACGAATAACAATGAAGCGGAAATCAAAATGGGTCTGGAACCCGGTGACAAGATATATCTTTCTGTTCCGGCGGTAAAACAGGAGGATCCGATTTCCCTGTTGCCCGAAATGGATGGTAAAAGAAGGACGGAAGAACCAACGCAGGTAATTGAAGCACCCAGGGAACGGGAAATCACACTTCCTGATGGAAGGAAAATAACCGTACCGGCAGATGGTCAGCAAGGCCAGTTCCAGGGAGGTAGACCTGGCGGAAATGATCAGCCGGCCGAAAACGCTGATAATCTATCCGGCACAGCCAACACAGGCAATCAGCCGGAGAAAAAGGCGGAATCACCATCGGATAACACACCTGCCAATTAATCCGGGTATCATGAACTTGGAAAGGTTAAGCGGTAATTTTTATGTGGCGCTGGATGCGGTTATTGCCAACAAACTCCGCTCCATTTTAACGGCCCTGGGGATTATTTTTGGCGTAGGAGCCGTAATAGCCATGCTGGCCATTGGAAATGGCGCACAGCAGGAGATACTTGAACAGATAAAGCTCGTGGGCGTGAACAACATTGTCATCGAACCGATCATTGAGCAGGAGGAGCAGAATCTTACCGAAGAATCTACAGGGCTGGATCAGGAAAAGAAAAAATTCTCCCCGGGCTTATCGCTGAAAGATGCCGGTTCCATTGCTCAGATCATCCCGACCATCGAAAAAACAAGCCCTGAAATCATCCTTGAAACTTATATCATTAAAAGAGGCATCAGGAGATCGACAAAACTCGTGGGCGTTGAACCGCTTTATTTCGAACTGACTAACTTTCAGCTTACGGAAGGTAAAATGTTTACCGAAGATCAGCTGGAAACCGGTGCGCCGGTATGCATCATCGGCCGGGCTGTGCAGTCAAAATTTTTCCCGACTGAAGATCCGATTGGAAAAACCATAAAGTGCGGCAACCAGTGGCTTGAAGTGGTGGGTGTGCTCGAAGAGAGATATATATCCGAACAGAGCATAGAAAATCTCGGGATCAGAAACTTTAACATGGATGTTTATGCGCCCATACAGACCGTACTGATCCGGTATAAAAACAGGGAACTGATCACCTCCTCGATGCTGGCTGGCGGCGGCAGCGGATTCAGCATGGGAAGATTCAGGATGGTGGATCAAGCTGACGAGGAGGAGGAACAAAAAGTTGTGAATTATCACCAGATTGACAGGCTCACCGTTCAGGTAAGTGAAACCGAGCAGCTCCAATCCACTGCCGAGATCATTTCCAGGATGCTGAAAAGAAGGCATTTCGATGTCGTGGATTATGAAATAACCATTCCCGAACTACTTCTGAAGCAACAACAGCGCACAAAAAATATCTTTAACATTGTACTGGGCGCCATCGCAGGGATCTCCCTCGTAGTCGGGGGGATCGGGATTATGAATATCATGCTGGCCTCCGTGCTGGAAAGGATCAAGGAAATCGGCCTGCGGCTTGCGATCGGGGCAAAAAAACTCGATATCATCCAGCAATTCCTGATTGAAGCCATAATGATCAGCATCAGTGGCGGCTTTATCGGCATCCTGCTGGGGATCGGTATGGCCCTGGTCATTTCCAGGTTAGCAGATATCCCGACGATTATAACACCATTTTCCATTATTGTGTCTTTTGGCGTGGCAGCGACCGTAGGGTTGATTTTTGGCATTACTCCTGCAAAACGGGCTGCCAGCCAGGATCCTATAACTTCATTAAGATATGAATAAACGACGATTTTTATTTTTTGCTTTCTCCGGATTTTTTTTAGTTCATTCAACCTTCGCACAGGACATCACCACCACGGAAACCTTCTCCCTTCAGGAGATCGTCAGGATGGCCAGGGACAGATCGATCTGGGCCCTGCAGGCGGAGGTCCGGAAAGAAAACAGGTACTGGCAGTACCGGGTATACCGGTCGAATTATAATCCACAGTTATCATTGAACGGTATGTTCCCGAATTTTATCCGGGCCTACGATCCGGTTCGGCAGAATGATGGTGATTATGATTATATCGAAGTGAACCAGAATAATTCGAACATCAACCTGTTCTTATCACAGTCAGTCAGCGTTACCGGAACTGAGTTTTTTATCAATTCGAACATCAAACGATTCGATAATTTCCCCTCTGATTATAAATTATACAGTGGTGAGCCGGTTTCACTTGGATTAAGGCAGCCGCTTTTCTTTTATAATGAATTAAAATGGGATAAAAGAATAGAACCGCTCAGGTACGAAGAATCGAAAAGGGAATTTGTTGAGGATCTGGAAAACATTTCAATGATCGCCTCCAACCGCTTTTTCGATCTTCTGCTGGCCCAGATGAATTTCAACATTGCCAACATCAACCTGGCGAACAACGATACCATCTATAAAATCGGGGAAGGCAGGTATAACCTCGGAAAAATAGCCGAAAACGAACTGCTGGATCTTGAATTGAACGTGATGACCTCCCGGCTGCAGGTTGCCCAGTCATTGCTGGACATGGAAACTTCCTCACTCCGGTTAAGGACTTTTGTAGGCCTTGCCAATATAGAGAACTTTCAACTGCAGTTGCCGAATGAAATTCCTGCATTCGAGGTCGATGAAAGCAATGCCATTAACATGGCGAGAAATAACAGGGCAGATGCCCTTGGATTTACACGGCGCCAGCTCGAAGCGGAAAGAGATGTCGCCCAGGCAAAAGGAGCCTCCGGGTTGAATGCAGATCTTTTTGCCTCCTTCGGTATTTCCGGAAGATCGGAAGAGACCCTTCCAAATATGTACACCAATACCGTTGATCAGCAATCCGTCCAGATTGGGTTTGAAATCCCTATTGTGGACTGGGGCAGGCAGAAATCCAGGGTAAAGACCGCCCAGGCCAACCTCAAACTTGAAGAATATACGATCGAGCTGGATGAGATCAATTTTAATGAAGCCATTTTTACCCAGGTGAAACAGTTCAAGATGCTGAGGGAACAGTTAGTAATTTCCGAACGGGCGGATTTTGTCGCACAGAAAAGGTATGACATTGCAAAGAACCGGTATCTGATCGGAAAAATCAGCATCACAGACATGAACCTGGCGCTCCGGGATAAGGATGATGCCAAAAGGGCCTATATCCAGTCACTGAGGGATTTCTGGACAGCTTATTATAATCTGCGCCTCCTCACACTATACGATTTTGAAACAAACCAATTGTTGTATACCCCTGTGGAAGAATAGGACCTTTCAGGTGAAATTATGGGTATGAATACCTACATTTGTGGGAATGGCCAGGCTGGAAATATGGTTAGCTGTTTTATTTTTCTGCATCCTGTCGTGCTTCATTCCCTTACAGCTTAAAGCACAGCGCGGTACGGATATAGGTGATGGGATCAGGAGCACACAGGCCACTGACCTGCATGCAAGGCCTGACGCGAAGAAACAGGGACCAAAGAAAAGAACTTACCGGTACATCATAAAAAGCAATTCGAAGAATACCCTGAATGGAAATAAGTGTTTTGAGGAAGTGACCCGAAAATTCGGATTTGAATATCTGATTGCTTTGGAGGATTACAGGCCCAACAGGAATGGATTCAGCCGCTGGATGCATAATTCCGGTGTCAAATTCATCTTATTTTTCCGCAATGGCCCCGGCTGGCAGATCCGGATGCAGAAAAAATACAGGGAATGTAAGTACCGTTATGGCGATTTTACAGGATAAATCACCTGCCCACATAGGTGAATGGTGTTATGTTCTTCAATTCCGCTTTCACTTTTTCCGGGATTTCCAGCGAATCGATAAATGCCACCATCGTTTCCCGGGTAACCTTTTCATTTTTCCTGGTGAGACTTTTCAGGGCCTCAAATGGTTCGGGATAACCTTCCCTCCTTAAAACAGTCTGAATGCCTTCCCCAACGACCACCCAGTTATTTTCGAGATCTTCCCTGATCTTATCCTCGTTCAATTCAATTTTTCCCATACCCTTGATCAGCGAAACATAGGCCAGATAACTATGGGCCAGGGGCACCCCAATATTTCTCAATACAGTAGAATCTGAAAGATCGCGCTGAAGACGTGATATGGGCAATTTGGCAGATAGATGTTCATAAATTGCATTGGCCAGACCCAGGTTCCCTTCCGCATTTTCAAAATCAATAGGATTCACTTTATGCGGCATGGTAGAGGAACCGGTCTCATTTTTAGCGATCCTCTGTTTAAAAAATTCCATGGAAATATATTGCCAGACATCCCTGGAAAAATCGATCAGGATCGTATTGATCCTTTTCATGCCGTCGAAAAAAGCAGCAAGATAATCATAATGTTCGATCTGTGTGGTTGGGAAACTTCTTTTCAATCCAAAACCCGCGATAAACCGTTCCGCGAAATCATGCCAGTCAATATCCGGGTATGCCACAAAATGTGCATTGAAATTACCGGTGGCACCGCCGAATTTTGCCGGAAAAGGGATCTCTTTAAGCAAATGAAGCTGCCGGGTGATCCGTTCATGGAACACAAGCATTTCTTTGCCAAGCCTGGTCGGGGAAGCCGGCTGACCGTGTGTCCGGCCAATCATCGGGATATTTTCCCATTGTTTTCCATAATGCAGTATCCTGCCCTGTAATTCCTCCAATTTAGGGTAAACCAGGTCATTACAGCCATCCCGGAGCAATAAAGGTGTTGCCGTATTGTTGATATCCTGGGAAGTCAACCCGAAATGAATAAATTCCTTAAAATCCCCAAGATGGATGCTGTCGAATTTTTCTTTCAGATAATATTCCACAGCCTTGACATCGTGGTTGGTCACCTTTTCGATCTCCTTAATCCTTTCAGCCCCTTGTATATCAAAATTACGGTAAATATCCCTGAGCTTTTCAAAGTAACTTTCTTCCACGGTGCTGAGCTGGGGCAATGGCAATTGTACAAGATGAATGAAATATTCTATTTCAATGATTATCCGGTATCTGAACAGACCAAATTCTGAAAAATATGGTCCTAAGGGAGAAGTGATCTTCTGATATCTGCCATCCACCGGGGAAATGGCAGAAAGTGAAAAATTATTCATCTGGCTCGGTTTTAAAAAAGTAAATATATCAATAACGGCAGAGAATAGGGCAATAAATACCTTAAACAATTCATGCGATGATTCGTTTATACCTGAAACTTGGTTAAATTTGAAGAGTATAATTATTCTTTTAAGTCAGGCCTTGTAAGATCGTTAGTAAAATTGATAACCCGTAATAAAATCATAAGATGATTCAGAGCCTATTTAAGTGGAAGGATAAAAAAGATGAAAAGAAAAAGGCAGGAGGCGTGACCTATTACGATCTCAGGGTGAAGGAAGTAGTCCGTGAAACGGAAGATGCCATTTCCATTGTTTTTGAAATCCCGGGAGAAAGGATCAATTATAAGGCAGGTCAATACGTGACGCTGATCATGCAGATCGATGGCCAGGAGGTCAGAAGGTCCTATTCCCTCAGTTCTTCCCCTGAAACGGATGAAAATCTGGTGGTGACAGTAAAAAAAGTAGAGGGTGGAAATGTTTCCAGGTATCTGAATCATGAGCTTAAACCTGGCGATAAAATCCGGGTGATGCAGCCCTTGGGAAAATTCACGACTGAATTTGATGAATCCCATGAACGGACACTCCTTCTCTTTGCTGGCGGAAGCGGGATCACTCCCCTGATATCAATTTTAAAAACTTTGCTCGCCAGTGAACCAAAAAGCAATGCCATCCTCATTTATCAGAACCGGAATCTCCAGTCAATCATATTTAAAAATCTGATCGATTCACTGGCTGCAAAATATCCGGATGCTTTTACTGTGATCCATGTCCTTTCGAAACCGGAAAAATCATGGCAGGGCAAATCCGGACGGATCACCGCGGATATGGTAAAAAATATCGTCAACGAAACCGGGTTCAGCCTGCACAATGCGGATGTATTTTTTTGCGGTCCGGCAGGAATGATGGATACGGCCGAACTGGTCATGAAGGAACTTGGCGTGGAAAAGTCCCGGTGCTATAAGGAAAGTTTTGTTGCCACACCTTCAAAAAAGGAGGATACAGGCAGCAAGGAAGAAAGTCAGAATGAAACGAGCCGTGTAATCATTTCAGTGGATGGTGAGGAAAACACTGTCATGGTCAAACGGGATGAATTTATCCTGGAAACAGCGTTGGACAATGATATTGATGTTCCCTTTTCCTGTCAGAGCGGGTTGTGCACAACCTGCCGTGGAAAATTGATTTCCGGTAAGGTCAGGATGGAAGACCCGGATGGTTTGTCGGATGATGAAATTGCCCAGGGATATATCCTTACCTGTGTAAGTCACCCTGACAGCAATGAGATCAGGATTGAGATCGGCTGATTAATGGCCGGTGAATTTAGCGATTGAAGGGATGGAAGAGGAAGAATTTTATCCGTTAATGAAAATCCCGGCTGATATTCTTCAATTTTGCGGCATCCTGATTTAAATATTTTTGCGTATATCATAAACCGATGTGTATGAATCCATGTGTATTTATGGACAGGGATGGCGTGATCAATGTGGAAAGAGGAACCTACACGTGGGAAGTTGAGAATTTTGAGATCATTCCAGGCGTGCCGGAATCCCTCAGAAAACTGAAAAAACAAGGATACCTGCTCATTGTGGTGACCAACCAGGCCGGTGTTGGCCGGGGATTGTATACGAAATCCGACATGGAGGAATGCCACCGTTATCTTTCAGATCAGACTTTTGATATCCTCGATGATATTTATTATGCGACCTCGCATCCGGACCATTCAAATTCATTGTTGCGCAAGCCCGATTCCCTGATGTTTGAAAAAGCGATTGCCAGGTACCGGATTGATCCCGGAAGATCCTGGATGGTTGGCGACACTGAAGGTGACCTGGTCCCTGCGAAGAAACTCGGCATCAGGACAATTTATATCGGCAGCATGCCGGATGCAGGGGATGATCAATTGATTGCGGCAGATCTCAGTCAGGCCGCTGAACTCATCATAAAAAATCAATAATTCAATCCCGTACGATTTATTATAATATTTGCGAAATTTACGGCTTTGATCAAAATCAGAATGGGATGAATGTAGAATTTCTGCTGAAAGAGTCAATCACTAAGGCCTTTATGGAACTTTTCGGGCATAATCTGGATGCAGAGGAAATAAAACTGCAGCCAACCCGGAAAGATTTCAAGGGCTCTCATACCTTCGTTACCTTTCCTTATGCCAGATTTTCCGGAAAAAGCCCGGTTGAGACAGGTGAATTGATAGGCAGCTACCTGAAAGACAAGTCCAGGATTCTCGCATCCTTCAATGTGATCAATGGTTTTCTGAATCTCGAGATCAACGATGCTACATGGTTAAGGGTTTTCGGGATGAACCTCAAAACAAATCCCTGGAGCAAAACCAAACCGACGGGGAAAAAGATAATGGTTGAATATTCTTCTCCCAATACCAATAAACCGCTCCATCTGGGACATCTGAGAAACAATTTCCTGGGTTATTCGGTGGCTGAAATATTGAAGGCGGCAGGTAACGAGGTAATGAAAGTGAACCTGGTCAATGACCGCGGCATTCACATATGTAAATCGATGCTTGCCTACCAGAAATATGGTGATGCTGAAAGTCCCGAAAATACGGGCATCAAAGGGGACCATTTTATCGGTAAATATTATGTGAAGTTCGACCGTGAATATAAAAAAGAGGTTGATAAACTGATCAGCAAGGGACTGACAAAGGAACAGGCTTCCCTGCAGGCACCCCTGATCCTTGAAGCAAAGGAATTGTTGAAAAAATGGGAAGAAAAGGATCCAGTTACCGTTGATTTATGGCAGAAAATGAATGGATGGGTGTATGAGGGATTCAATAAAACCTACCAGGACATCGGCGTTGATTTTGATAAGATCTATTACGAGTCGGATACATATCTCCTTGGGAAAGAAGTCGTGGATGAAGGTTTAAAAAAAGGAGTATTTTACAGAAAGGATGACGGATCGGTGTGGGTAGATCTATCAGACGATGGATTGGATGAAAAACTCCTGCTGAGAAGCGATGGAACATCAGTTTATATCACACAGGATCTCGGGACGGCTGACATGAAATATAAGGACTTCCCTTTTGACCGCTCGGTGTACGTCGTGGGGAATGAACAGGATTATTATTTTGAAGTTCTGATCATGATCCTGAAAAAACTGGGAAGAAAATATGCCGACGGCATGTATCATTTGAGTTACGGTATGGTGGATCTTCCCACAGGTAAAATGAAATCGAGGGAAGGGACCGTAGTAGATGCCGATGATCTGGTGGAAGAAATGTTGAAAACGGCAAAGAAACAGACCGAAGAACTGGGTAAAATCGAAGAATTCAATGAGGTACAGGCCCGGAAACTATATGAGGTCCTGGCCATGGGTGCACTGAAATATTTTTTATTGAAAATCGATCCGAAAAAAAGGATGCTTTTTAATCCTGAAGAGTCCATTCAGTTCCAGGGGAACACTGGACCTTTCATCCAGTATACCTATGCAAGGATCTCCGCGATTCTGAGAAAAGCGGCTGAATTGGACATATATCCGGATAAATCTTATGCAGACCTTCAATGGGCACTGCACGAAACGGAAAAAGACCTGATCATTACCCTTTCGAATTATGCTGATAAACTAGCCGAGGCAGCCAATGAATTATCGCCTTCAACCATTGCAAATTATGAGTATGATCTGGCAAAATCCTATAACCGGTTTTATACCGAGGTTTCAATCTTCAATGAAGAAAACACAGAGAGGAGGAATTTCAGGGTGAGCCTTTCCTTTCTTACCGCACAAACAATCCGTCATTCGATGAAGTTATTAGGCATTGAAGTACCCGAAAGAATGTAAACTATAAAAATATGAAAACGATTTTAATCACTTTATTCATTGCTTTATTTTTACCGGGCTGGCAACAGAAAGCCGGTGATGTCCCGCGATCATTTTATGAATTCAGCATGAAATCGATTGACGGAGAAATGATCAGCTTCGAAAAATTCAAAGGCAAAAAAGTCCTGCTTGTCAATGTGGCTTCAAAATGCGGCTTTACTCCGCAATATGAAGATCTGCAGAAGTTACACGAACTTTATGGAAATAAAGTGGCCGTTCTGGGTTTTCCAGCAAATAATTTCGGGAGCCAGGAACCCGGATCAAACCAGGAAATCGCCCTTTTCTGCTCAGGGAATTATGGGGTGAATTTTCAGATGTTTGAAAAGATCTCTGTCAAGGGAGACGATATGCATCCTTTGTACCAGTGGCTTACCAATGAAAAATATAATGGCTGGAATAATGAAGCGCCTTCCTGGAACTTCTGCAAATATCTTGTCGATGAGGAAGGAAAATTGGTTGCTTTTTACCCAAGTAAGGTCGAGCCGCTGTCAGATGAAATATTGGCAAAAATAAAGTAAGCCAGTCAGGAAGAACGATGAACAGAGACCGGATTTTTCAGTCGTGGATCGGTGCCATCAGGTTAAGAACATTGCCACTTGCTTTGTCAAGTATCCTGATGGGATCATTCATGGCAGCGGCAGATGACAGCTTTGATAGCTGGATTTTTGTTCTTGCGGCCCTCTGTACCATTTTCCTGCAGATATTGTCAAACCTGGCAAATGATTATGGCGATTCAATTCATGGCGCTGATCATGTGGAACGTGAAGGTCCTAAACGTGCTGTACAAATGGGTCTGATCAAACCTTCCGAAATGCGGACCGGCATATTGATCACTGCCCTGCTGGCTTTCCTTTCTGGCATTGCGCTCCTGATCCATTCCTTTTCGGCATTGAGTGGGATGGCAGCCGTATTTCTGTTCCTCGGTATCGGGGCTATTTTTGCAGCCCTGGGTTATACCATGGGGAAAAAACCTTATGGTTATGCGGGGCTTGGAGACCTTTTTGTCCTGATCTTTTTTGGGTTTCTAGGGGTGCTGGGATCCTATTTCTTATATACAAAGGACCTTCAGGGCCAGCATGTGCTTCCTGCAATCACTGCTGGCTTTTTTGCAACCGCCGTTTTGAATTTAAATAATATCCGGGATATCGATTCCGACCGGAAGGCAGGGAAAAGATCCATCCCGGTAAGGATTGGCAGGGAAAGGGCCATGTACTACCAGATGTTTCTGCTTTCTGCCGGTACTTTGTCGGCCATAGTATATATGATTCTCCATTACACCCAGGTCTACCAGTTCGCATTTCTGCTGGTGATCCCGTTATTTTACAGGAATATAAAAGATATAAAAAATATAACCAGGTCCGAATTCCTTGATCCGGGGCTGAAAAGACTTTCCCTCGGCATCCTGTTGTTTACGGTACTTTTTGGCATTGGTCTTGTCATAAGATGACCCTGGTAATACGGAACATAATCCTGACCCAGAGTTGATTAAGCTGTGAATCACTGTCAGGCACGAATAAAAATCCTTTCAATAACTAATTGGAAGAGATTACTTTTTAAAGTACCTTTGCAGAAATTCTAAACCGTTGGCAACCAAGAAAAATATCAAAGTACACTGCAGTCTCTGTGGGAGCAGGCATAGATCCCTGTTTTCGGATATCACCAATACGGAATTGGAAACACTGGATCTTCATAAATCATGCATTCTTTATAAAAAAGGACAAACTCTCTATTATGAAGGAACCCGGCCGATGGGATTATTCTGCATCAACTCCGGGAAAGTTAAGGTATATAAGATCACTTCCGACGGGAAAGAACAAATCCTCAACCTGGCTAAGGCGGGAGATTTCATCGGGTATCGGGCATTGATCTCGGAGGAATTTTACAGTGCTTCAGCCACGGTTATTGAAGAAGGTGCGATCTGTTATATTCCGAAAGCCGATTTCCTCGAAATTCTCAACAATAATCCCCGTTTTTTCAGAAAAATGATGAAAAAGCTGAGTGATGATCTTGGAATCATGGAACAGAAACTGGTCACGATAGCCCAGAAATCCGTAAGGGAAAGGTTGGCAGCAACACTGCTCATGCTGAAAGAATCCTATGGAATGGAAGGAGAGGAAGAAAGTACGCTGATCGATATCGCACTGTCCCGTGAAGATCTTGCCAATATCATTGGTACAGCCACAGAAACAGTGATCCGGTTGTTATCAGAATTCAAAAATCAGGAGCTCATTTCCCTGCAGGGCAAAAAGATCCTGGTACTTGATCCGAAAGGATTGGTAAAAGAAGCGGACTTTTACGGCATTTAATGCCTGGATATCATATCGTTAGCCTATCCATCGATATGATATAAATCATATTTTTCGCTGATTCCCATCATTACGCATTTTCCCTGTTTTTTAGTAATTTGTATGAACAGGACAGGTATGTCAAATCAAATTTCGTATAATAGATAGTGAAAAAAATATTAGTTCCCACTGATTTTTCCGAACAGGCAAATTTTGCCCTTGATTTTGCCTATCAGATCGCCAGGAAGAGTGATGCTGAAATTTACCTTCTTAACGTGATCGATTATCCCGGACTATCTACTGCATGGAGTGGTGGAATGAATGTGATTGGCGGTGCGGAGCCTCCTTTTGATAACCTCGATGAAAGTTTTATCACCAACCTGATCGATAAGTCAAAGGAAGAGATGAAGACAATGGTGAATAAGCTTAATAAAGACGATGTTACCATTCATGAGATTGTCGAAATAGGGAATCCGTATTTTGTGATAACGGAAAAAATCGAAAATGAAAAAATCAACCTTGTGATCATGGGAACAAAGGGTGTTTCAGGATTGGAAGAGGTTCTCATCGGATCGAATACCGAAAAGGTCGTCAGGCATTCAAAATGTCCGGTAATTACAATCAAGCTGAAAAGGGATTTTAATAAGAT
>JAGTVG010000046.1 GCA_018224645.1 Cyclobacteriaceae bacterium | reverse complement strand
TTTTCAAATTCACCATAACGATGATGCCGGAGTATCCAGCTGAAATCCCACATGGCAATGGCCAGCCGCCCAGGTTCTCTGCTGATGGAAACTGATACGACATCTTTCCCGGGTTTGCTGACTTTATTACATCCGGTTATGGAAGCCGATAAAACGGCACTGCCGGCCAGGACCGAACTTTTCAGGAATTCTCTTCTTTCCATGATGTTATTTTTAAAGATCCTTTACCACATCCTTCAGGATGATCTAAGGAAAAAATCCTCGAATCCCTGAAGATCAGGGACAACACAACCGGTAAATATTCCGCCGGGATCGATCCAAATTTCCCACAGGGATTTGATCACATTTTATCTGAACCATTTTCCAGCAGATTCATTGCCCTTATTTTTTCATATACCACCTGAGGCGTTAACCAATTCATACATGCAAAATCCCCTCTTTTACAGGTTCCTGCCCCGAAGACAGTACAGGGCCTGCATGGTAATTCCTTTTTACTGATCTGAATATTTCTTTCTCCGGCCTGTTGATAAGCTGAAAATCCGGCATATGGATGCGTTCCGCCCCAGATTGTAACCGTCTTTATGCCACTTAATGCAGCCAGATGCATATTGGCAGAATCCATGGTAACCATGAATTTCATTTTCTGAATAAAAGCCAGTTGGGTCCCCAGCGAAAATTTACCAGCCAGGTTCATTCTTTTTGGGTGTCCTCTGGATAATTTTTCCAATAGCATAATCTCTTTTTCAGCTCCTCCAAATAAGAATACGAATGCATTGAAACGATTCTCTAAAAGCTGGATAAGTTGTTCGGTATATTGCAGTGGCCAGGTTTTTAATTCGTGTAATGTAAAGGGAGCGACGCCAATCAGTATCTCATCCGCTACTCCTTTTTGCCGGATAAAAATATCTGCTTCACGGACAGAATCATCACGAACCATCAAAACCGGTGTATCCGGGAAATTGAATTTCAGGTTGAAAGAGCTAAATGTTTCCACATATCGCTCCAAAGTATTTTTTAAGGGCCTGAAAATCTTCCCCCGTATCAGTTGTTTCTTTTCATCTCGCCCCTTGTTGATGGAATGAATGTTAAGCCCGGAAGACTGAAATAACATATTGAGAATTCGGGTTCTTAATACGCCATGCAGATCGATGACCGAATCATATTTTTTTCGTGACTTGAGGTTTTTAAATAACCGGAATATTCCTTTCAGACCGGCATATTCTCCGTCAAAGTCACAAATGAATAAATCCAGCCTTGGAATCCCCTCAAAAAAGGGTGCATACAATGGCCGGGTCGCCAATGTGATGAAAAGCCGGTCATTCAGGTCCAATAAACCTTTAATAACGGGTACCGTTAATGCCACGTCTCCCATGGATGAGAAACGAATGACAAGCAGGTTTAACGTTTTTTCGTTTTTATTGTTAATAGTCTTCGTAGGATTTTTCCTCAATCAAATTGGAATTGGTCTTCTTATTGATAACCATTTTGGTTTTTGCCCGCTCATCGTTATGAATATAAACCGACCGGGCCAGTTCAATAAATTTTTCTCCGAAATCTTTTTGTTTCTCCAGCTTCCTGATCCTGTCTTCCACATCCCAGAGAAACTGGTTGATTTTCAATAGTTGCTGATATAGTGGATCCTCCTTGTTAATGATTTTTGAAACCGCTTTACTCAGTATAACATATTCTTTTCTGATATTATTCAGTTTTTCTTCATCCTTAATCCTGTCAAGTTTTATTTCAAGGATGGTCAATTTATCCACTACTTCTCCATTAGAAACTTCTATTTTCATAATATGCTTACTAATTAGTTTCAAAAGTAATCAATCAGATTTATAATCATCATTCAATACCGGTGATAACTGTCAAGCAGAAAACGGGACATCAGCCTCAGTCCATGCAGTGGGGTTTTGGGAATCCGACCATTGATGATCTCAAATAAATGACCTTTTAATGTTTCACTCCGGCTGACCCTGTTAAATAAAAACTGCATCAATCCGGGATATTGTGCCACTTTATTCATCCATTTGCTGAACCTCAAGGTTGTGCCCAGCTTGGCATATACCTTTCGGTCGTACGACTTATTGAAAACGGCTGTAAAATCGTCTTTTGCCAGCGCTTCCATCGCATGTTCTGCAGCAAACTTTCCACTGTACATGGCATGACCGATCCCTTCACCGAACAAGGGTTCTATAAGATGTCCGGAATCTCCTGCCAGCAGAAAACGGTCTCCTGAAAGGGATTTAAAATCTCCCCCCAGTGCAAGTGGAAATCCCTTTACATCACCCAGCTGTCTGGCTTCCCTGAAACGGTTTTTAAAATATGCATGCTGATGAAGCAAGTTGTAAAAAGTCTCCTTTAAATCGATTCCCCTTCGTGAAAGGGTATCTGTCCTCAATCCTAATCCGACATTGGCCACATTCCCGGGAAGGGGAAAGATCCATAGATAACCCGGCGCCAGATCTTTCAGGAAATGCAATTCGATATAAGCATGCTCATTCCATCCTTCCACATTTTCGAAATATGCCCGTATTCCGGTTGCATACTGCCGCTTATTGATTTTTCCCCCGGTAAGCTGCCTGCAGAGCGTCCTGATCGATCCGGTAGCAAGGATCAGGAAATCTGTCTGGTGACGGAAATTTTTATCGTCCGTCAGGATAAGGCCAGATGGGTCATGATCTATCCTGGTA
>JAGTVG010000045.1 GCA_018224645.1 Cyclobacteriaceae bacterium | reverse complement strand
GGCTTGGGGGTTCGAGTCCCTTCATCCGCACAAAATTGCCCTCAATCCTGCTCATGTCAAAACGATTGAGGGTTTTTGTTTTAATATTAACATTATAACTCTTAGAACCTTGGATATTGTTTTAGATAAAAGTTCAGCTACCGAAGCCCTTATTAAAATTACATTAAAGGAAAAAGATTATCAACCTAAAGTTGAAGAAAAAGTAAAAGATTATTCCAAAAAAGCGAATATAAAAGGATTTCGTCCTGGCAAAGTACCCCCTGGACTGATTAAAAAGCTATATGGCAAATCAATTTTAGTTGAAGAGATCAATGATATTTTGACAAAATCCATCTCAGAATATATCAAAAAAAATGATATAAAACTGATTGGGGAGCCATTGCCAAACAGGGATAAGACGGCCAGTATCGATTGGGATAACCAGAAAGATTTTGAATTCGAATACGAGGTCGGCCTGGTGGATGCCTTTGATTATAACCTTTCCCAGAAGATAAATGCCTATCAGATCGTCATTGATCAGAAAACACTTGAGAAGACCACAGAAGACCTCACAAAGAGATATGGTAAATATTCCGAACCGGAAATCAGCGTGGAAGGTGATGATTTTAACGGGGAGTTATCCGGGGAAACTCCAGAAATTAAAAAGGAAGTGTGGATCTCAGGTGACCAGATAAAGCCTAAGGAGCTAAAAAAATGGGCTGGTCTTAAAAAGGATGATGAAATCAGCATAGATCCGAAAAAAACTTTCAGGGATAACGAAACCCTCCCGGCCATCCTGGATATACCTGAAAAAGACCTCAGGGAGATCAAGGGGGATTATAAATTCAGGATTCATAAAATAAGCCGGGTGGAACCGGCTGAATTGAACCAGGAATTCTTTGATAAGGTTTTCGGGAAGGACATTGTGAAAACAAGGGAAGAATTTGATGAAAAATTAAAAACAACCCTGGAGGAAAATTATAATACGGAAGCAAAAAATTACACGTTGAAATTAATCCAGGATAAACTCCTTGAAACCACCCGGATTGAAGTACCGGATAATTTTTATAAAAAATGGATCCTGGCCACTAACAATGAGGAGATCTCGGCGGAAGATCTGGAGAAGCATTACTCCGAATACACGGAAGAACTGAAATGGACGCTGATCGTGAACAGGGTTGCAGAGGATAATGAAATCAGGGCTGAACACCAGGATGTGGTGGATTATGCGAAAAAATTAATCCGGAATCAGTTTGCAGCCTATGGAATGGGTGACAGCATCAATGAAAACATTGATTCATTTGCGGACAATTATCTGAAAGGGAACGAAGGCCAGAATTATTACAATACCTATAATAAGGTCCGTAGTGAAAAAATCATGGAATTTATCATGAATAAGATTGAGATTAATTATAAAAAGGTTGATCCTGAAGAATTTGCAAGGATCTTAAAAACCAAATGACCCTTGAACCGTTTATACATTAAGTCCATTTTATAAATCCCGAAATCTTTATAGATTGACGTCCGGCGGCTTAATGGATCACGATTCCCTGATAAAATATCTCTCTTTTAAAACTCGTCAATGCCAGGAAATGTTATGATACCCATGAATGAAATTGAACGTTCCCGCGATCAGTCAATGGCTTACCATCGAAACCGGACGCATTGTAGATATACTGATATCAGAGGATATAAAAAATGATTTAATCATTGGGGTTAAAGGGCTTTTTTTTTAATATTGACTAAATAAACATCATACAGAATGATCAATAAAAATGAGTTCAGAAAATATGCGGTGAAAGATAAACGCATCAGCGGTACTGTTTTTGATAAATACGTTGATAAAATTGAAAACATGACCCGGGCCGTGATCGAGGAACGTCCCACAAACTTCAGGGAAATCGATGTTTTTTCAAGATTGATTATGGACCGGATCATATTCCTCGGCATGCCTATTGACGATAATATCTCCAATATCATTACAGCACAACTTCTTTTTTTGGAATCAGTGGATGCGAAGAAAGATATACTTCTCTATATCAACAGCCCCGGTGGGTCGGTTTATGCAGGATTAGGCATTTATGACACCATGCAGCTTGTCAGCCCTGATGTAAGTGCCATCTGTACCGGTCTGGCAGCCTCCATGGCAGCCGTCCTTCTTGCCGGAGGCGCCAAGGATAAAAGATCTGCCTTGCCGCATGCACGTATCATGATCCACCAGCCCATGAGTGGCATGCAGGGCCCGGCTTCAGATATGGAAATATCCCTGAAACAGACCCTTGCCGTTAAAAAAGATCTTTATGATATATTATCCAAACATACGGGTAAACCGTATGAATCAATAGAGAAGGATTCAGACCGGGACTTCTGGTTACGGGCTGAAGAAGCTAAAAAGTACGGAATCATCGATGAAGTACTGGAAAGACGCTCCAAATAAACCGAATTATGGGTCAAGTTTCATGTTCATTTTGCGGAAGAAATAAAAAAGATGTCGATCTGATGGTATCCGGGATCAATTCCCATATATGCGATTACTGCATCGACCAGGCCTATCAGATCCTGCTTGAAGAAAGAAAAATAAAGGAGGATAGCCAGAAACCGTCTTTTAACCTTGTAAAGCCACATGCCATGAAGGATTATCTCGATCAGTATGTGGTGGGCCAGGATGAAGCGAAAAAGGTTATCTCGGTTGCGGTTTATAATCATTATAAAAGATTGATGCAGCCGAAAAAAGATGATGAAGAGGATGTCATGATTGAAAAATCCAACATCATCATGGTGGGTGAAACGGGAACAGGAAAAACCTACCTGGCCAGGACATTGGCCAATATGCTGCAGGTACCTTTCTGCATTGCCGATGCCACTGTGCTAACCGAAGCAGGTTACGTTGGGGAAGACGTTGAAAGTATCCTTACACGGCTTCTGCAGGCATCCAATTATGAAGTTGAATCCGCCGAAAGAGGAATTGTTTATATAGATGAAATAGATAAGATCGCCAGGAAATCAGATAACCCTTCCATCACCCGGGATGTGAGCGGGGAAGGCGTTCAGCAGGCTTTGCTGAAACTGCTTGAGGGAACCGTTGTCAATGTTCCACCCCAGGGAGGTCGCAAACACCCTGACCAGAAAATGATCGCGGTCAATACGGAAAATATACTGTTCCTGTGCGGCGGTGCATTCGACGGCCTCGATAAGGTCATTGCGAAACGTATGGATACCCGTCCCCTGGGTTTTGCTTCCAAGACAGAACGGGGAATAAAAGCATCCATCGACAAGGACAACCTTTTTCAGTATGTCAATGCAGTTGACTTAAAATCCTATGGCCTGATCCCTGAACTGATTGGACGGCTACCGGTGGTGACCCATCTTGACCCGCTGGGCAGGGATATACTCCGGAAAATCCTTGTGGAGCCAAGAAATGCCCTTACCAAACAGTACAAAAAACTTTTTTCCATGGAAGGCATAAAACTCGAATTTGACAAGGCTGCCCTGAATTATATCGTGGATAAATCACTGGAATACAAACTTGGTGCCCGCGGACTGCGCTCCATCTGCGAAGCCATCATCACCGATGCCATGTTCGACCTTCCTTCACAGAAAGAGATCAAAGACCTGGTCATCTCGAAAGAATACGCTGAAGAAAAATTTGAAAAATCAAAATTCAAAAAACTTAAAGTAGCCTGACATTGATCATTCATAAATTATTTCAACGTATACCTCAATACGGCTTTAACATTTATGAGTTGTCCGGGCTATTCCCTGAGATAACCGATCATCAGTTCTGCCGCCTTTCCTGAAACTGGTTCCTCTCCAAGCATGTCCCGAATCTCCTGATAATCCTGCAGCATCCGGCTCCGTGCTTCCTGGTCATAAAGGATCCTGTTCAGTGCCGCACCGAGGTTATCGAGGGTCAGATCCTTCTGAATAAGTTCCCGGACCACCTCCCTGTTGGCGATCAGGTTGACAAGCGAAATAAATTTCACCTTGACGACCATTCTGGCGATAAAAAAGGAAATTTTGGAAGAAGAACGGTATACGACCACCTGGGGAATCCCCCAGATGGCTGTTTCAAGCGTAGCGGTACCGGATGTTATCACGCCGGCAAAGGCAAATGCAAGGATATCGTTGGTCCTGTCGAATACCGGGTGTATATTTTTCACACCCAGGCATGGCTGGTAGAGATGATCCGGCACCGTGGAAATTGCTGCCAGGACAAAGTTTTCCTCCGGGAATGCCTTCGCCAGGCTGATCATCTGCGGAAGTATACTTTTCAGTTCCTGGTTCCTGCTGCCCGGGAGAAACGCGATGTACCGTTCACCTTTTCTGAGTCCTGTATCCATGAAGAATGACGGGTCGGGCGAATGAACCCTGATTGCGTCCACAACCGGATTCCCGACATAATCCACATCATATCCGAATGTCCTGTAGAAATCCTTTTCAAAAGGAAGGATCACAAACATCCTGTCGATGTTTGCCTTGATAGTTTTTGCCCGTCCGGTATTCCAGGCCCATATCTTGGGTGAAATATAGTAAAAGACCCTGATCCTTTTTTTCTTCAGAAACTTGGACATACGCAGATTGAATCCCCCAAAATCGATCAGGATTACTACATCCGGGCTGTAGGCAAGGATATCCTTTTTGCACAGCCGGATATATTTCAGGATCCTGTTGAAATACAGGATTACTTCAATGAATCCCATAAATGAAAGATTCCTGTAATGTACAACGAGTTCGGCCCCTGCCTCTTCCATATACCCCCCACCCCAGCAGCGGAATTCCGCCTGATCATCCCTCTCCTTAAGTGCCCGGATCAGGTTGGCACCATGAAGATCACCCGAACGTTCACCGGCTATCAGATAATATCGCATACAGGAAGATTTATTAGAGTAAAAAATTAATCCCCATGGTATTCGGCATAGCTGGTAGGTGTTTCATATAATTTTAGTTTATGCAGACTTGCCCTCTGATTTGATTTCTCCCGGATCAGGGGTTCCAGGATTTTCCAGAATTCAAGCACCAGGTTTTCACAACTTGTCATTCTGCCCTTCATGAACGGAACCTCGATATTCAGGTTTTTATGATCCACTTTGTCAATAATTTCGTGGTTTACGATCCTTTTCAGATCCTTGAAATTCATTACAAACCCTGTACCTTCATCCGGTATCCCCTTGATGGTTATAAAGAGATCAAAATTATGCCCATGCCAGTTCTCATTCGCACAGGGACCAAAGATTTCTTCATTCTTCTCCCTGCTCCAATCCGGGTTAAAAAGCTTATGTGCGGCACAAAAATGAACTTGCTTAGTGATATAAACCATTCTACCTTTATTTTTGTAAAATCGTGTACAAATATACGAATTATGGTTAAGAGCGGATTGAATAATTTTATCTTCTAAATCCTCAGGATATGATCATCGTTACCGGAGCAGCAGGATTCATCGGCAGTCAGTTGATAAAAAAGCTGAATGAGAATAATTTCAACAACATCATTGCGGTGGATCAGTTTGATTCCGCTGAAAAAAATGAAAATTTAAAATTACTCACGATAAAGGAAAAGATCCCACGTGAGCAGTTTTTCAACTGGATCGACAGCCAGGACCCGAAAGAGCTTGAGTTTATTTTTCATATCGGCGCCAGAACAGATACCACCGAATTCGACATAGATATCCTCCGTGAACTGAATACCGAATACAGTAAAAAAGTGTGGATCAGGTGTGTCGGATACCAGATTCCACTCGTCTATGCCTCT
Source organism: Cyclobacteriaceae bacterium (assembly GCA_018224645.1). Lineage (GTDB taxonomy): Bacteria > Bacteroidota > Bacteroidia > Cytophagales > Cyclobacteriaceae > JAGTVG01. The sequence continues at coordinate 2,121 of JAGTVG010000045.1, read as the reverse complement.
TCTGCCGCAACCTACGGCAAAGGAGAAATGGGATATGAAGATGATGAGCGGCTGATTCAGGAACTTAAACCCCTGAATCCTTATGGAGAATCAAAGAACGAATTTGATAAATGGGTGCTGGAACAGGCTGAAAAACCCTTTTTCTGGGCTGGATTGAAATTTTTCAATGTCTATGGCCCCCATGAGGACCATAAAGGAAGGATGGCTTCAGTAATCTGGCATGCTTTCTTTCAAGTCCTGGAGACTGGTGGCATGAAGTTATTCCGGTCACATCATCCCGGTTACGGTGACGGCGAACAGAAACGGGATTTTATTTTTGTGAAGGATGTCGTGAATGTCTGTTATTACCTGATGCACAATCGCCGCCATTCAGGCATCTACAATCTTGGGACAGGACAGGCCAGGACCTTCCTTGATTTGACAAAGGCCGTTTTCAAGGCCATGAATAAACCGGAGAAAATAAGTTTCATCGATACACCGGCAGATATCCGGGATAAATACCAGTATTTTACCCAGGCGGAAATGAATAAATTAAGGTCCATCGGGTATACTGAGTTATTTACTTCACTGGAAGAAGGTGTGAGGATCTACGTTCAGGAATATCTTATCCCGAAATATAACTGAGGAGTACAGGATGGTTTAACTTTGGCAATTCAATGGTAAGACTCATGAGGAGCCGTGTTTTTTTAATTATATGCTTACTGATCCTGATAGACCTGCCCCAACTGCAGGCGCAATTTGAAAGGACAGCGGGGAAGATCGTTGCTGATAAAAAACCTGGCGGGATCATCGAAACATATAATCTTGAAAAATCTGATGCGGTGGAGGGATCAATTTTCATCAATGATGCCTGGTATATTGGAGATGTGACCCTGAAGGATGAACGCAGGCTCGAAAAGGTGCCATTGAAGTATAATCTCAGGGATGACCTCCTGCATATCCTGGATTCAAATAACGTGACCCGCGTGATTGAATCGGACAGGATAAATCATTTCGAATGGTTTAATTTTAAGGATAAAAAAAATAACCTGTTTGTAAATGCATTGCGGTACAGGATCGATGAAGTCCCTCTTACAGGAATGGCCGAAATTCTTGTGGATGGGGAAGCCTGCCTGCTTATCTACCGGAAACTCAAAATTCAGGAAGCCATGTACAGCGTCATTCATGACGCCGGACAGAAAAATGATGAATTTGTTATCCATGAAATTCATTATATCGGACTGGGTCATAAATTGTTCCGGATCAGGAGTAAAAAATCACTCCGGGGACTTTTCCCCGGGCAGGAAGAAGCCATGGAAAGTTTTATCCGTGTCAATCATTTCAACGTGAAAAATGCAGATCACCTGGGCCTGATTGTCAGGCAATACAATTCATTACAGCGGCATTGAAATTGATTTCCTTTCGAAAATCTCCAACAGGAGTTTATTCTGCGCTTCCCGTTTCCGAAGATCAAGAGGCGATGCATGCTGAATGAATTCCTGTTTCATGGCCAGGTTTTCAAGATCGAATCGTATGATATCTTTGTTTGAGAATATTAATTCCCTGCCGGAGAAATGATTTTCCATCCGGTAACCATAATCGGTTAGCACATTCCCGGCGATCGATTCGAACAATATTATCTCCCCGGAAGGAAGGCCATTTTTATACTTGTCGAAATTATCTGAAATGATCGGACGGGTAAGATTGCTCCACATTTCCCCGGATGTGGCCGTGATCAGCGATTCTTCCGATTCATAATATTTAAGGATCTCTTCCGAATAGGGGATCTTCAGCAACCTGCATATCCTCTTGATTTCATTTTCCGGATCATGCAGCAGGTTCTCATACTGTACGGTGATTGCCCGTTCAGGTCCGTATTTTTCTATGTAGTACTTGGAAATTTCCTGATCTTCCTTCCATTTTTTTGCCAGGTGATAAATATGTTTATCCCCGACAATGGCATTTTTAAATGACAATGCCACATCCCTTCCATCCCTTACCAGGTGGATCAGGTAAGGGAAAAATCCCTTTGCAGCGAAATCTTCAAGAAAATATACATTCTGCATACTTTTGTTGAACCAGTAAGTTGCCCCGTGCGACAGGGCATTGATCTCATAGATTTTCCTGTAGATCCCGAAGAGT
>JAGTVG010000044.1 GCA_018224645.1 Cyclobacteriaceae bacterium | reverse complement strand
TGGTGGAAACAGGGCATCTTCTGAAAAAATAAGGAGAAGGGGATTTGATTTTATGTATCCCGACCTGGTTGCTGCGTTAGAAGATTTAATTAAAGATAAAAAATGAACCGATCCAGAAAGATTGATAAAAAGGCGAACGTCAAATATCCGATCATTGAAAAACGGAAAAAAAAACAGCAAAAGCATTATCAGGAGGATGATAAGTACATCCGGGCGGTATTCGAGGACCGGGACTGGCATGAAATTAAAAGTTCGGATTCCTGGGCGATCTTCAAGATCATGTCTGAATTTGTTGACGGTTTTGAAAAACTTGCCAAAATAGGTCCGTGTATTTCGATCTTTGGATCAGCTCGTACGAAGGAAGATAACAAGTATTATCATATGGCCAAAAAGATTGGTGCTTTGCTGGTAAAAAGCGGCTATGGCGTGATTACCGGGGGAGGTCCCGGGATCATGGAGGCTGGAAACCGGGGGGCCCGGGAGGCTAGGGGTAAATCGGTGGGGCTGAACATACAGCTTCCTTTCGAACAGGAAAACAATATTTATATCGATCCGGATAAACTCATCTCGTTCGATTATTTTTTTGTACGAAAGGTGATGTTTGTGCGTTATTCACAGGGGTTTATTGGTATGCCGGGTGGATTTGGTACGCTCGATGAATTGTTTGAAGCGCTCACCCTGATCCAGACCAAGAAGATCGGAAGGTTTCCCATCGTGCTGGTGGGCTCGGATTACTGGAACGGCCTGAAAAACTGGCTGTATGAGACTGTTTTTTCCCTTGAGAGCAACGTCAGTGAAGGCGATTTTGATATCTTTCACATTGTGGATACCCCGGAGGAGACAGTTAAGATCATCAATGACTTTTATGCCAAATATATGCTGGCACCCAATTTTTAATAGGTTTTCCTGTGAAGAGAGATTATTTCCTGGTTTTTATCATCGTGCTGATGATCGCCGGCTATATCATTACGGCACAATTTCAGTCGAAAAAGCCGGATGCTGAGGATGCTGAAGGACATGCAGACGAACGGATCGTTGAATCAGCAGCGGTAAAAAGTGATTATGCGCATATCATCCTTCAGGAATTCCCTGATTCAGTGACGTTTGCAGGGGAATCGATCAGCCTGGTTGATCCCGATCTTGCAGAAAGATATGACAGGGAAATCATCCTGAATACACATTTCCATTCCAATACCATTCTGCTTATCAAAAAGAGCCACAGATGGTTTCCGCTGATCGAGCCCATCCTGTTAAAATATGGTATCCCGGATGATTTTAAATATCTCACCCTGGTGGAAGGAGGTCTGAGCAATGATGTATCACCCCGGGGAGCGGTGGGATTCTGGCAGTTGTTGCCATCCACCGCGAGGGAATTGGGACTGGAAGTCAACAGCGAGGTTGATGAGCGGTACAATCCGATCAGATCCACTGAGGCTGCCTGTAAATATATTCTGAAAGCGAAGGAAAAATTCGGGACATGGACCAATGCGGCAGCCTCCTATAATGTCGGGATGCGGGGTCTGGCCAGGTCCATGGAAAGCCAGAAGACCGTATCATATTATGATCTTCTGCTCAATGAGGAAACATCGAGATACATTTTCCGTATTATTGCCCTGAAACAGATATTTGAAGATCCGGGATCCTATGGTTTTCAGATCGGTATGGATCAGCTTTACATGGCAGAACCGGTTGATTCTGTATTTATTACTTCCAGTATCCGCGATCTGACTGATTTCGCCTTTTCGAAGGGGATAAACTATAAGATCCTGAAAAGACATAATCCCTGGCTCAGGAAAAATACGCTGACCGTTAAACGCACGAACAGGGCCTATGTCATTGTAATTCCAAGGTGGCATCTCTCTTCCATTCAGGCAGATATTGCAATATCTGATTCAACAATGATCGGGGAGGACAGGTTTATGGAAGAGAATGGCGATTAATGAGAACATGATGGATATCGAAGAAAAAGAGAGTGGTTACCTGCTAAATGATGTAAACGGGCATGAACATATCCAGGTATTTGGCGCCAGGGAACATAACCTGAAAAATATTGATGTCACTATCCCCAGGAATCAGCTTGTCGTGGTGACAGGTATCAGCGGCAGCGGAAAATCCTCCCTTGCCTTTGATACCATCTATGCAGAAGGACAGCGGCGGTATATGGAAAGTTTTTCAGCCTATGCCAGATCGTTCATCGGGAATCTTGAGCGTCCGGATGTGGATAAGATCAATGGGTTGAGCCCGGTTATTTCCATCGAACAGAAAACCACTTCCAGGAATCCACGGTCGACGGTTGGGACCGTTACGGAGATATATGATTTTATGCGGCTGTTGTTTGCCAGGACAGGCGAGGCCTATTCCTACCTGACCGGGAAAAAAATGGTGAAACAGACCGAAGATCAGATCGTGGAGCAGATCATCACGCAGTTTTCCGGAACCAGGGTTTTTATTCTGGCCCCGGTTGTCAAAGGCCGTAAGGGACATTACCGGGAATTATTCATCCAGATCAGGAGATCAGGGTATGCGAAGGCAAGGATCGATGGTGAAATACAGGATGTGGTGTCGAAAATGCAGTTGGACCGCTATAAGGTACATGACATTGAAATTGTGATTGACAGGCTGACCATCACCCAGGATGAAAGATACCGTGTCACGGAGACTGTGAAAACAGCCATGAAGGAAGGGAAGGGGATCATTATGTTGATGGAATATGAAACAGGAATCCTTCATCATTTCTCAAAATATCTCATGGATCCGGAAACGGGGTTATCCTATGATGAGCCGGCGCCAAACCTGTTCTCCTTCAACAGTCCATATGGAGCCTGTCCTGAATGTAACGGGCTCGGGCAAGTGGAAGAAATTGCCAGGGAATCCATCATCCCGGATGACGAGCTTTCGATAAGCAGGGGCGGGATAGCCCCTCTCGGAGAATACAGGGATATATGGATTTTCAAAAAAATCGAGGCGATCCTGAAACAATACAATGTTTCCATGGCAACACGGATCCGGGACCTTCCTGAGGAGGCGATGCAGGTTCTCCTGTATGGGAAAGATCAGCCGGTTGCGGTGAAATCGGTTAAATATCCCGGGACCAACTGGCACACGAAATTTGAAGGGATTATTCATTTCCTGCGGAAACAAAAGGAAACCGGGACAGAAAAAATCCAGAGATGGGTTAATGATTTTACCATTGTAAATACCTGCCCTGCCTGCGAAGGGGCAAGACTTAAGAAAGAGGCCCTTCATTTCAAACTGGATGAGAAAAATATTTCAGAGCTGGCCCGGATGGATATCAGCAGATTAAGTGACTGGTTTGATAATCTCGAGGCCAGGCTTTCGGAGCGGCAGAATATTATCGGGGCTGAGATCCTCAAGGAAATACGGAAGAGGATAGGCTTTTTATTGAATGTTGGGATGGATTATCTTGACCTGAACCGTCCTTTAAGGACCCTGTCAGGCGGGGAAGCCCAGCGGATCAGGCTGGCGACTCAGATAGGGACCCAGCTGGTGGGTGTGCTGTATATCCTCGATGAGCCAAGCATTGGACTGCATCAGCGGGATAATATCAGGCTGATCAATGCCTTGAAGGAACTCAGGGATCTGGGAAATACGGTGATCGTCGTGGAGCATGATAAGGAGATGATGCTTGAATCAGATTTTATCATCGACATCGGGCCTGGACCCGGATTGCATGGCGGCCATATTGTAGCGCAGGGACCTCCGGCAGAATTCATCAAAAACAACTCGCTTACGGCAGCTTATTTGAACGGAAGTCTGAAGATCCCCATACCCGGCAAACGGAATGCAGGAAAAGGAAAAGATATCCTGCTCAGGGGTGCCGGGGGGAACAACCTGAAAAACATCGATGTTTCTTTCCCCATGGGGAAATTTATCTGTGTGACCGGCGTTTCAGGTTCCGGTAAATCAACCCTGATCCATGATACATTGTATCCGATCATCAACCAGAAACTATACCGGTCGAGGAAGGATCCTCTGTCATATGATTCGATAGAAGGACTCGAAAACATTGACAAGGTGATCGAAATCGATCAATCACCGATCGGCAGGACCCCGCGATCAAATCCGGCCACCTATACCGGCGTTTTTACGGATATACGGAACCTCTATGCCGAATTACCGGAATCCAGGATAAGGGGTTATAAACCCGGAAGATTTTCCTTCAACGTGAAGGGAGGAAGGTGTGAGACCTGTGAAGGTGCAGGCATGCGGCTGATAGAGATGGATTTTCTCCCGGATGTATACGTACATTGCGAATCATGCAAGGGTAAACGATATAACCGGGAAACGCTGGAGGTACGGTTCAAGGGCAAATCCATTTCCGATGTCCTTGAAATGACTGTGGAAAATGCCGTGACTTTTTTTGAGAACCAACCACGGATCCTGAAGGTCCTGAAAACCCTGAATGATGTGGGCCTTGGCTATATCACCCTCGGTCAGCATGCCACCACTCTCTCGGGAGGTGAAGCCCAGCGGGTGAAACTTTCTTCCGAACTATCCAAGAAGGATACCGGAAAAACCTTCTATATTCTTGATGAGCCCACCACGGGGCTGCATTTTCAGGATATTCAACACCTGATCAACGTTTTACTTAAGCTGGTTAAAAAGGGCAATACCGTACTGGTGATCGAGCATAACCTGGATATCATCAAGGTGGCCGATCATATCATCGACCTTGGACCAGAAGGGGGCGATAAGGGCGGCAGGCTATTGTTTGCGGGTACACCTGAAGAACTTGCCGGTGTTGCAGGAAGTTTTACCGGGATTTATCTGAGGAATGAACTTAATCCAGATAAATGATCGTCTGCAGACGGGATTCCGGGGCCACTGATGGGGAGACGTGGAGATGGGGAGACGGGGAAACGTGGAGACGGGGAGATGTGGAGACGCGGCAAAAGACAACCATTCAGGATGCAGGAATTCATTCAATCATTTTTTACCTGCCGTAATCTTGATGAAGGCAGGCATAAATCAATCATTCAATCATTGTTAAGGAGAAACTGGGAGACGGGGAGAGCGGGAGACGGGGGGACCTGAATACGCGGAGACGGGGAAATCTTGATACGCGGCATAAAAGAAACTATTCAAAAACTGTGTCATAACCAAATCATTAAACGGGAATTCCAAAGCCGGATCGCAAAAATACAAAAAAAAGCCCTGCGGCCGAATAAGCCACAGGGCAACCAAAACATTAAAACTAAAACCTATCAACCATGAATTATCTATTACATTAAATGAATAATTCATTAAAAAAGTTCCCGGTCCAGGGATTTTTTTTCCCCTGAAATGAAAATTCATATAAATAATAATAGATTCCTTCGATCTCCAGGAGGAACATGCTTTTATCAAGAAAGGCCTCCAGAATGGGAGGGTCTTTCATTGGAAAATCATCGCTGACTTCGGTTTGCCTGATGATGTTCCCGTAAATATCCAGTATGCAGATTCTCTTATTTATTCTGGATTGTTCCCATTGATCTGATTTCCGACCGGAATATTCTCCGATCAGTGCCTCAATTTCATGCTCATTCATGAGCGTCATATCATCTGCCATTGTGCTGCCCCAAATCATCCAGACAGGGAAAAACACCAACATGTATGTTTTAAACATCGGTAACGGTATTATATCTTGTTTGAAAGATGTCACCATCTTGGAAACAAAATTATATTAATTTATTTTAAAATACACAAAATATAATATTGTTTTTTTCATTACAATGTTTTTGCGCAGTTCCAATGATCCTGCCTAGAAGATCCGGGTCATATTGTCTTTTCATCATCTTTATTTATCCTATATTCTTTCAAAAAACAATGGATTTTAATTGCTCAAGTAATGAAATCTTAGTAATATATGAGAAGTGTTAAATAAACATAATCATATCCTGACCTTAATTGATTTGATCATCAATAAATATCAAATAAGTATCAAATAACAACGGGTCATATAAAAGATGAGTATCACTGAAATGGAGCCAAAGCCAACCGTTGATCTTTCTGTCTGGCCCCTGGTAATCTATGCGATCCTGACTGTTGCCCTGACCGCCGGCATGTTGCTGATCTCCTGGTTTCTTGGCCAGCGGCACCGGGAAAAAGGGACCGGACAGATCTTCGAATCGGGGATCGAGGTTACGGGGGATGCCCGTCTGAGGTTTTCAGTTCATTATTATATCGTGGCCATGTTCTTTGTGATCTTTGATCTCGAAGCCGCCTTTATCATTTTATGGGCAGTGACATTCAGGCATACCGGCTGGCTCGCCTACTG
>JAGTVG010000043.1 GCA_018224645.1 Cyclobacteriaceae bacterium | reverse complement strand
ATGACATCCCTCCGAGGGATGTCATCTCTTCCCGAAAAAAGGGTTATCATTTCTTTCAGAACTCCCCTAACAGAACTCCTTCAAAAGCCTCAGTGTATTTTTGTTTTTCAGTTTTTCGAGTGCCTTTTTCCTGATCTGTCGTACCCTTTCCCCGGTCAATCCCATCTTATTCCCGATTTCCAGGAAGTTCATGGCATGATCATAATCAATGCCGAACGACATCTGGATGACTTTCATTTCTCTTTCATCAAGCGTCCTCAGGGCGCGGATAATCTCCTGCTTTAACGATTGCTTGAATTCCAGACTGTAATCCGTGGCGTCGACCGATCCATTTTCAATCATTTCATACAGGCAGGTCTCTTCATCATCGTTGACGAGGGTATCGAGTGATGTATCAGTGATCTCTGAATGCAGGGTATTATAAATTTCAGCCGGATTCTGGCCAAGCATTTCGGCAATTTCTTCCGGACTTGGTTCCCGTTCATAAGTCTGCTCAAAACTTGAATATAATTTTTTGATCTGGTTAAAATGACAAATGATATTGGTGGGTATCCTGACCATCTTTGAATGATTGTTGATAGCGTGCAGTATGGATTGACGTATCCACCAGACGGCATAGGATATGAACTTGAAGCCCTTGGTTTCGTCAAATTTTTCGGCTGCTTTGATTAATCCGATATTTCCCTCATTGATTAGATCATTCAGGGGGATATTCCGGTTCTTATACTGGACAGCGACTGAAATGACGAATTTCAGGTTTGCACGTACCAGTTTATCGAGCGCGAGGTAATCTTTTTCCCTGATCCTCCGGGCCAGTATTACTTCCTCCTCCGGTTTTATTGTTTTTTCCCTGTTCAGGTCATTAAAATACATTTTTATGGTCTCGCTCTCTTCTCCGTTTTTGATCGCTTGTCTGATATTTAGATTCCTCATATTTATTTATTTTTGAATTCGGTTATTTCTGATTATTTACATGCCCATTGCTGGAAAGTTTATTTTCATTTTTTTGGTTTATAAATATTGATTGATAGTCCATAAAATGCCTCTGCTGCCTCCATCATCGTTTCAGATAATGTCGGATGAGGATGAATGGTATATGAGAGATCAGAGGCGACGGCAGCCATCTCAATGGCCAATGCTCCTTCTGCTATCAGTTCTCCGGCATTTTTGCCTGCAATGGCCACGCCAAGGATACGTTCGGTCTTTTTATCGATCACCAGTTTGGTGATGCCCCGTTTCGCCTGTAACGTTTTGGCCCTGCCTGACGCCCCCCATGGAAATTTTGAAACCTCGACATCAAAATGCTTTGACCGGGCCTCATCTTCAGTCATGCCCACCCAGGCAATTTCCGGATCCGTATAAATGACCGCCGGGATGGCATTGGGTTCGAATGCCGTTTTTTTCCCGGATAATACCTCGGCAGCCACAATTCCCTCATGGGTTGCTTTATGTGCCAGCAAAGGTTCGCCCGTGACGTCGCCGATCGCATAGATATGATCATCATCCGTTTTACGGAATTCATCTACCCTGATGAATTTATTATCATCTGTTTTAACGTCTGTGTTTTCCAGGCCAAGGTTGTCAGTCACAGGTTCCCTGCCCACAGAAACAAGTATTTTGTCGAATGACCTGGTTATCTCACCCTCCGGGGTTTCAATCTTCACATCCACAGATCCGTCTTTTTTTTCTGCACTGATCACCTTGCTTTCCAGAAAGATCTCGTTAAACATTTCCCGATTTTCCTTTTCATATACTTTTACCAGGTCACGGTCTGTCCCCGGCAAAATCTCGGCTTTCATTTCCACCAGGCTGATCACCGATCCAAGCATATGATAGATGGCGCTCATTTCAAGTCCGATATACCCCGCGCCTATTACAAGAAGTCGCTCAGGGGATTCCCTGATCTCCAGCGCTTCATTTGAATCCATGATAAATTCTCCGGAAACATTTATTCCAGGCAGGCTGACAGGCCTTGATCCCGTGGCGATAATGGCATGTTCAAAGGTTAATTTTTGCTTTTTCTTGTCATCAATATGGTTGATTTCCAATTCGTTCGACCGGATAAATCTGGCAGTCCCCCTGATATGATTCACTTTCCTCTGTTTTGCCAGCTGGCCTAATCCTTCCGTCATATCCGACACTACCCTGTTTTTCCATTCCCTGATTTTTTTGCTTTCAACGGTAAGGCTTTTAAATGAAATCCCGATCTCCTTTGCCGCATAGGCTTCCTTTCTCAACTGTGAGACATGGAGGAGTGCTTTAGTGGGGATACAACCCTCATAAAGACATACACCTCCCGGATTTTCCCGCGGATCGATCAGGGTGACCTTCATGCCCAGATCGGATGCCCGGAAAGCCGCCGCGTACCCTCCCGGACCGGCTCCGACAACTACCAATTGATGAATTTTGTCTTCTTCTGCCATCCGGGTCATTCATTTAGAAATATAGACATTGGATTTTCAAGCGCTTCACAGATCCATCTCAGGAACCGTGCCCCATCCGCACCATCGATGAGCTTATGATCATAGGAAACATTCAATGGAAGGATCATGCGGGGAATAAATTCCCCTTCCCTGAATACTGGTTGCGTTTCAGCCCTTGAAACTCCCAGGATGGCGACCTGGGGCGGGAATATCACCGGCGTAAAATTAGTGCCTCCTATTCCACCGAGATTGGAAATCACAAAGTTCCCTCCTTCCAGTTCTTCAGGGGATATTTTTTTATTCCTGGCTTTTTCAGCCAGTTCCCCGAGTTCAATGGCCAGGGCAGTAAGGGATTTTTGATCCACATTTTTGACCACCGGTACCAGCAATCCGCGCTCCGTATCCACGGCCACGCCGACATTGAAATATTTTTTATGGATAATTTCCCTTGCGCCCATATCGATGCTGCTGTTGAATTTTGGGAATTTCTGCAGGGCAAAACCGGTTATTTTCAACAGTATTGCAGTGATTGTCAATTTTCCGCCAGCTTTTTCCACGGTTTTTGAATACTGATTCCGGAAAGTTTCCAGCTGGGTGATATCCGTCTTATCGAAATGCGTGACATGCGGACTGGCATTCCATGATTTCCATGTATTTTCAGCCGTGATCTGGCGGACCTTGCTGAGCGGTTTCCTTTCCGTCTCCCCCCATTTGCTGAAATCCGGCAATGGGAATCCCATTCCTACGGTTCCCGGTCCTTTTTTACCCGAAATTTTCTCCTTCGCAAAGGCTTTTACATCATCGATCAGGATCCGGTTACCGGGTCCGGTCCCTTCAACCTGGTAAATATCGACCCCGATCTCCCGGGCAAACCTCCTAACGGAAGGGGAAGCAGGGACCTGACTTTTTTTCTCTTTTTCCTCTTCACCTGCCTTACCGGCTGGTTCCTTTTTGCTGGTTGCATACTCCTCCTCCTCTTCTTTTTCATCCTCTTCTTTTTCATTTTCTTCCGGTTCTTCCTCCTCTTTTGTATCCTTTTCCGGTTCTTCCTCTTCTTTTTCATCTTCTTCCGGTTCTTCCTCCTCTTTTGTATCCTTTTCCGGTTCTTCCTCCTCTTCTTCTGTTGAATCTTTTGCATCCTTTTCCGGTTTTTCCTCTTCTTTTGTATCTTTTTCCGGTTCTTCTTCTTCTGAATCTTTTGTATCTTTTTCCGGTTTTTCCTCTTCTTGTTTATCTTTTTCAGGTTTTTCCGCTACCTCCTCTCTTTTCGCGGTTTTATCCCCTTGATCCCCTTCTTCCTTATCTCCCTCTTTTTTATCTTTATCCTCCGGTTCAGGTTTTTCTTTATCCCCTTCGCCATTCTCCTCGATCGTAAGGATCAGACTTCCAACCTCGATTTCCTCTCCTTCCTTCACTTTTATCTCCATGACCTTTCCTGCAACCGGGGAAGGCAATTCCGATAATGCTTTATCGGTTTCGATTTCGATCAGGGGTTGATCTTCTGATACGTCATCCCCTTCGGAAACCAGTATTTTCACTACGGTCGCCTCGCGTATATTCTCAGATATTTCCGGAAGTTTTACTTCTAGTGCCATTAGACAATTGAGTTTTCTTTTAAATGATCACATGACATGGAACAGCGGATTTTTTTTGTCACTGTTTATTTTAAATTCGCGTGATGCCTTATCCAATTCTTTTTTATCCAGTTTTTTATTTTTTACCAGTCCGGCTATGGCTGTGAAAGCAATGTTTTCAGCATCCACCTCGAAGAAATCACGGAGGGCCTTCCTGTTATCGCTTCTTCCGAAACCATCAGTGCCCAGCACGTAAAAATCCCCGGGAATATATTTGCCGATGGTCAGCGGCAAGGCTTTCACATAATCGGATGCACTGACGAAAACATCACCTTTCTCCCCGGAAAAGCATTGCTGCAGATAATTTTTCTCAGATTTATTCTTCCGGATGTTGTTCCTCTCTGTGTCGATCGCATCATAGTATAATTCCTTATAACTTGTTACACTCCACACGTCTGCCGGCACATCGAAGCGATCTTCCAGGATCTCAGCCGCCCGGATCGATTCCAGTAAGATCGCTCCGCTGCCCAGAAGATGCACCTTATTGCCGGTTTGTTTCTTCCCTGTTTTGCGGACACGGTATATCCCCTTAAGGATTCCCTCTTCGACATTTTCAGGCAACTCCGGCATGATGTATTTTTCATTCATCACGGTTATGTAATACATCAGGTCTTCATCATTCATGTACATCCTTTTCAATCCGTCGCGGATGATTACCGCAACTTCATAGGCAAATGCGGGATCATAAGCTTTAATAGTGGGTACTTTGAGAGCAAGCAGGTGACTGTGACCGTCAGCATGCTGGAGCCCTTCGCCGGGAAGTGTTGTTCTTCCGGAGGTCCCCCCGATCAGGAAACCTTTGGCCCGCATATCTGCTGCCGCCCATATCAGGTCGCCCACTCTCTGGAAGCCAAACATCGAATAGAATATGAAAAAAGGGATAGTATTCACCCCATGGCTAACCCCCGCGGTGCCTGCCGCGATAAAAGAGCTCATACATCCTGCTTCACTGATCCCTTCCTCAAGGATTGCCCCATCCCTGGCTTCCTTATAGTAAAGAAGGCTTTCCCTGTCAACCGGTTCATACAGCTGGCCTACATGGGAATATATTCCGACCTTGCGGAATAAAGCATCCATTCCAAAGGTCCTCGATTCATCAGGTACGATCGGAACAACCAGTTTGCCAACATGCTTATCATTCAATAATTTTGAGAGGAGCTGGACGATCACCATTGTCGTGGCCACTTCACGGTCGCCAGAACCCTTGAAAAATTCATCCCATATCTTATCATCCGCCAGTTTTACCGGACGGCTTCTCTTCTGATCCCTGACTGGTAAATATCCTCCGAGCCTATCCCGTTGTTTTTTTAAATATTTAATCTCTTCAGCATCGCCGTCCGGCCTGTAGAAGGGTGCCTTTTCAATCTCTTCATCCGAAATTGGGATTCCGAACCGGTTCCTGAATTCTTTCAGTTCCTGCTCGTTCAGTTTTTTCTGTTGGTGCGTTACATTCCGCCCTTCGCCTGCTTCACCCAGACCATATCCCTTGATCGTCTGAGCCAGGATTACCGATGGTGATCCCTGATGATTGACTGCCCTCTGATAAGCATTATACACCTTTTTAGGATCATGCCCACCCCGGCGCATTTTTTTCAGTTGTTCATCGGAATAATTTTCTACCATTTTCAATAGCCTGTCATCTACACCGAAAAGGTCTTTCCGGATATAGGATCCATCTGAAACGGCATATTTCTGATACTGGCCATCAACCAGTTCATTTAATCTTCCTACAAGAATGCCATCGGAATCTTTTTCGATCAGGGAGTCCCAGTCACTTCCCCATATTACTTTGATCACGTTCCATCTTGCACCTTTAAAAGCTGTTTCCAGTTCCTGTATTATCTGTCCGTTCCCCCGTACCGGCCCGTCAAGACGCTGCAAATTACAGTTGATCACAAACACAAGGTTATCCAGGTTTTCCCGTGAAGCCAGGTTAATCGCCCCGAGGGATTCCGGTTCATCCATTTCACCATCTCCCAGAAACGCCCAGACTTTCCTGCCGGACCGTTCGATCAATCCATTATCTTCGAGATACCTGTTGAACCTTGCCTGATAGATCGCCATGATGGGGGATAACCCCATGGATACGGTAGGGAACTGCCAGTAAGCAGGCATCAGCCGGGGATGTGGATACGATGGCAGCCCACCACCTTCCCGAAGTTCCTGCCTGAAATTTTTCAGGTCCTTTTCCTCCAGCCGCCCTTCCAAAAAGGAGCGGGCATATACCCCAGGGGAAGCATGTCCCTGGAAATAAACCATATCCGCCAGGCCATCCTTCCCGGGACCTTTAAAAAAATGATTGAACCCTACTTCAAATAAGGTAGCTGCAGATGCATAGGTGGATATATGCCCTCCAATTCCCTCCGATTCACGGTTTGCACGGACCACCATGGCCATAGCATTCCAGCGAACGAT
>JAGTVG010000042.1 GCA_018224645.1 Cyclobacteriaceae bacterium | reverse complement strand
ATTTCTTCTGTTCTTATGGACCACCTGCGGCCTGGCTGCAGATACACTGACGGTAGGTACCGGCCATATCCCATCCATTCAGGCTGCCCTGGATATGGCAGCTCCACATGATTTTATCATGGTCATCGGGGATCAGATTTATCCCGGGAATATCAGGATCGAAAAACCAGTGCATCTGATCGGATCAAAGGACCCGGTCATTGACGGCAATGCACAATTCACTGGCATCATGGTTGATTCCGACAGTGTTGAGATCGATGGATTTCTCATCCGGAATGTCGGCATGAGCTATACGAAGGATCTCGCAGGAATATGGCTCGAGGAGGTTTCACATTGTATCGTATCAAACAATAAATTAAAGAACACATTTTTTGGGATCTATCTGAAAAAGTCCGGCGACTGCTGGATTTCAGGAAATGAAATGATCACCAGATCTGATAATGAAGTGAATTCAGGGAACGGAATACATCTCTGGGACTGCGAAAATGTGCTTGTGGAAAACAACTTCATTGCAGGTCACCGCGACGGCATTTATTTTGAATTTGTGGAAAACAGTAAGGTGATCGGCAACATCAGTGAACATAATCTCCGTTATGGCCTTCATTTTATGTTTTCGAACTTCGATATCTATGAAAGAAATACATTCAGGGAAAATGGCACCGGCGTCGCCGTGATGTTCTCAAAAAATATTACCATGCATGACAACCTGTTTGTTGACAACTGGGGAAGCTCTTCTTATGGATTGCTTTTCAAGGAGATCTATGACGGTGAACTGACTGGCAATGTTTTCATGGGCAACACGATGGGTCTTTATGCAGACGGATCCAACCGGATCCTGATCAGCGGAAATGAGTTCATCAGAAATGGCTGGGCCATTAACATCCTTGGAAATTGTACCGATAATACCATTGCCCGGAATAATTTTATCGGGAACACATTCGATGTAACGACCGATACGAAAAATGACAAAAATAATTTTGCGGGAAATTACTGGGACCAGTATGCCGGTTATGATCTTGATAAGGATGGGGTGGGTGATGTTCCTTTCCGGCCCATGAAATTATTCAGTTATGTGATTGCACGTGTTCCTGAAGCCATCATCCTGTTGAGAAGCCTGTTGATCGATGTCATTAATTACGCTGAAAAAGTTGCCCCGGCGATCACCCCGGCAGAATTAAAGGATGAATCACCGGCCATGAAAAAATTTGTATATGATTGATATTATTGATTTACATAAAAATTTCGGTAAACTGGAGGTTTTGAAGGGCATCAGCCTGTCCATCGAACCGGGCAGGACGACCGCCATTCTCGGTCCGAACGGGTCAGGAAAGACCACGCTCATCAAATGCATTCTTGGTCTGGTGAGGCCAACTTCCGGGGACATCCGGTACTGTAATGTTTCCGTACTGGACCGCTGGAAGTACAGGCGTGAAATGGGATACCTACCCCAGATAGCCAGGTTTCCTGAGAATCTTACCGTTACGGAACTGATCAGGTTCGTGGAAGACCTTCGTGAGCAGCAGGGCAATTATCAACCGCTGGTCCACGAGTTTGAACTCGATAAAAACCTCCATAAAAAACTCCGTTTTCTTTCAGGAGGAACAAGGCAGAAAGTAAATCTGCTGTTGACCTTCATGTTCGATTCCCCGGTTTATATCCTGGATGAACCAACTTCCGGCCTTGATCCGGTGGCTCTTTTACGGTTCAAGGAATTACTTGCCAGGAAAAAAAATAAATCCCGGACCGTGATTTTCACGACACATATCATGAATCTCGTGGAAGAGATTTCGGATGATCTTGTTTTCCTGCTTGAAGGAACGGTATATTTTCAGGGTACCTGCCGGGAGCTGATGAGCAGTCATCAGGAAATAAATCTTGAAACCGCGATTGCACGGATCTTATCAACGAATAATTATGTGGAAAATATTAAAGTATAGTCTTTTTGACATGGTCAGGAGCAGATGGCTGATCATTTATGCATTGTTTTTCATGGTTGCAGGATATATCATCCTCTACCTTGGTTCTGATATTTCGAAGGGAATTGCCAGCCTTATGAATCTGACCCTTATCCTCACGCCGCTGATGGGTACCCTGTTCGGGGTGATCAACTTCTATAACTCCAGGGAGTTTATTGAATTATTGCTTGCACAACCCATCCGCCGGAAAAACATTTTCCTGGGAATGTACCTGGGATTTTCAATCTCACTCAGCCTGGCATTTATGGTAGGCCTGGGAATACCGTTCCTGTCCTACGGCCTCTGGTATTCCGGTGAGATCGCCAATTTTCTCTCCCTGCTGCTGGCCGGAATCTTTTTAACCTTCATTTTTTCGGCTTTTGCATTTCTTATTGCCATTTATAATGAAAACAGGCTGAAAGGATTTGGAATTTCAATTCTTTTCTGGTTGATTATGGCTTTCGCATACGATGGGATTTTCCTCATATCATTGATCCTGTTTGAGGATTACCCGCTTGAAAAGTTATCGATCATGTTGTCTTCACTTAATCCAATTGATCTTTCACGCATCCTGGTCATGCTGAAGCTCGATCTTTCAGCACTTATGGGATACACGGGGGCTGTTTTCAGAAAATTCTTCGGCACTTCCCAGGGGATCATGATCGCCTACGGGGCTTTACTGGTCTGGACCTTCATCCCTGTAAGGTGGATTCTTCATGTTTCGAAAAACAAGGATTTCTAACATTAAATAATATATAGCATGGAATTTCTAAAATCAAAAAAATATTCACTCCCTGACAGCATAGACTATGTAAGCGGCGGTGTTGCCAGTAAACAGGTTTTAAAAAAGGAAACCGGAAATATCACTCTTTTTTCATTTGATGAGGGGGAAGGTTTAAGTGAACATACGTCCCCCTACGATGCCGTAATCCATTTAATAGAAGGGCAGGCGGAAATCACCATTGGCCAGGAAAAATTTACCCTCGGGAAGGATGAGTTCATCCTGCTGCCGGCCAGCATTCCACATGCGGTCCATGCGGTAAAGAAATTCAAAATGCTCCTGGTCATGATTAAATCGAAATGAATTGAAAAATAAACGTGTATTTTTTATCCTGCCGTTTATTTTGCTTTCACTGCTTGTTGGTATT
>JAGTVG010000041.1 GCA_018224645.1 Cyclobacteriaceae bacterium | reverse complement strand
GATGACTCCCAGATCAGACGGCACGCCTGTTTCAGCAGTTGAAGCCATGTTTTATAAAAGGCCTCTGATTATTGGCCCGATTGAATATGATGAAGAAATATTCAATGAAAAGGTAATAAGACTTGGCTCCTGGTTGGCGCAGGAATTAGCTGATAAAATTTCCTCCATACTTGGTAATGGTATTAAATCCATTGACTATTCCTTGACTGCGGTCGATCTTACAACGAACATGAAAATCATTAAAGAAGTCTATGAATCCTTGAAACGTTGAATCTGAAGCAGAAAAAAATATTACTTATCTCACCGGAAACGTGGGGCATCAATTATGTTTCTAAACATCATTATGCCTTACATCTCGCTAAAAAGGATAATCAGGTTTATTTCCTGAATCTCCCCTCAAATGAAAATATTATCCGCAAAATTGATCATAACCTCTGGATCGTTAATTATAAAACCAATTACAGAGGTTTACGTTTCCTGCCAATCAAGATTTCCGGCAGGTTAATCAGGAATGAAATAATTAAACTCGAAAAAAGACTAAAAATTAAATTTGATTTAATATGGAATTTTGATTCAAGCCGTTTTTTTAATCTTTCATGTCTGAACAACAAACTGCGAATTGCGCATATTGTGGATTGGAGCGAAGATTTTAATCGAGAAACTCTCTGCAGGACCTCTGATATTTGCTTTTGTACTTCAGATAAACTGTTGAAGGCCATGCGAAAATATAATCAGTATACTTATAATATAGGACATGGGTATGCCCCTTCCGAATATGAGCTGAATCCTGAGGAAAAAAAGGAGGTTGGCAATAAATTTCAAATAAAGGCAGGTTATATAGGTAATATGAACAGCAAATACCTCGATTGGGAAACTTTTTATCTATTGGCATCAAAAAATCCTGAAATCGGATTTTTTTTCATCGGGCCCAAAGGAATGAGTAATTTATCAGGAATTGAATTCAATGAACCATTGTTAACAAAATTGGAGAAATTGGACAACACATTCTTTTTAGGAGAAAAGCCAGCTTATAAGATCCCATCCTATTTAAAAGAATTTGACATACTGCTTTTGATTTACAAGGCGAAAAAATATAAGGAACAAGTGGCTAACCCGCATAAATTGCTGGAGTATTTCGGTTCAGGAAAAATCGTGCTCGCTTCGTGGACTGAAGAATATAGGGATAAAAATGATTTAATCGAAATGGTCCCCAGCAACGACGATCTACCCACTACATTTACAAAAGTTATGAATAATATAAAATTCCATAATCAGAATGATAAACAACTGAAAAGAAAAAAATTTGCTATGGATAACTCCTATGAGAAAAAAATTCATGTCATTGAAAATCTAATCAATGAGTTTATATTATAAATCGTATAAAAGATCAAAACTTGAATTTAAGCTTGCAATCCTTCGGATTATTAAGCATTTTAAAAATTTAAATCCAGAGCATCAGTTTTTAGTTTTCAGTGATCCCAGAGGTGGAAGTACATGGATGGCCGAAATGCTGAGGACCATACCTAAGACAACTATTATCTGGGAACCTTTCAATATTCATGAAGTTAAAATGGTCGAAAGGTTGGGATTTGGATGGCGACAGTATATCCCGGATAATCAGCCATGGTTCGAGGCTCTGCAGGTAATGAACAAGATATTTTCCGGTAAGGTGATTAATGAATGGACAATGTTATATACCAGCCTGAAAGATTATTATTCAGCAAATCAACTTATCATTAAAATCTGCAGAGGAAATATGCTCCTGCCATGGATTACCAGTCAATTTAATTTCACCTATGCTCCGATCTACCTGGTCAGACATCCCTTTGCTGTAGTGTTATCTCAGATCAAACAGGGCGGATGGAATAATCCTTATAAAAAATTTGAAATCCCTTCAACGCCATACAATGAAATCTATTGGAATCACTCCACCTTTCTAGGAAAGCTTACGACACGTGAAGAAATTCTGACTTTTATCTGGTGTCTGACCAATCAAGTCCCGTTGAACCATCAACAAAATAACCAAGACTGGATAACCGTATATTATGAAAACCTATTATTAAATCCTACTATAGAAATCAACAGAATATTTGACCGTTGGAATCTTAGCATTCCTGTTAGAATTCAGGAAAAATACAGAAAAAAAAGTCCTACTGCGATTAATCCAAAAGATATTAAGGAACCTCATGATCAACTTTCCTCATGGCAACATGAGTTAAATCCGGATCAGATATCCAGAATGATTCAGGTCCTTAAATATTTCGATATTCAACATTATTCGGCAGAGGATGTGATGCCAAAAGTTATCATGAAATAAAATATGAAATGAAGTATCATGATAAAATATCAATTATTCTTGCAGCCTTTAATGCAGAATCCTATATCCATTCCTGTATGGAATCAGTTATACATCAGACTTATCCTAATTGGGAATTATTAGTTATCAATGACGGGAGCTATGATCAGACTGAAAAAATTATAAAGGGTTTCAGTGATGAACGTATAAAGTATTTTTCTCAGAAAAATAAAGGGGTTAGTATGGCACGGAATAAAGGTCTGGAGGAAATGACTGGAAATTATTTCTGTTTTCTCGATGCCGATGATTATTTCCCCTCAAACAGCTTATCATCACGCCTGGAAATTTTTAAACGGAATCCAGACATCACCTTTGTGGATGGTAAGATTAAAATTTACGATAAAAACCTTGAAAAATTCAATTCCATCTGGAGCCCTTCATTCAGGGGAAATCCCTTATCCGAATTGTTTGCCATTTCAGGGAGTTGTTTTTTTGGCCCAAGCTGGATGATCCGGAAAGATAAAAATGAAAAATATCGTTTTGATGAAAAGTTAACGCATGGGGAGGATCTTCTTTTTTATATTGAATCAGCCTTTCACGGCGGCCTTTACGATTACTCAGACGAGGTGATCCTGCAGTACAGGAAGGGCCATCATTCAGCCATGAAAAATCTGAATGGATTGGAAAATGGGTATCATAGTATTTTCCGAACGCTGCGGGATAAAGAAGAAATAACTATGAATCAATTGGAAGGATTTAAAAGAAAAGCAAGAAGCATTATCTTTAAGTCCTATCTCGGACATTTCAGACCCGTCGATGCTTTGATTTTTCTTTTTAAAAAATGGTAAAAAGGTGAAATGAATATCCTGTTTATATCAAACTGGGGAATCAGGGATGGGCTGACCGGATCAACCGTGATACCACATATTAAGATCCTGAGTGAATATGAGGAAATAAAAAAAATCATATTAATCACTATCGAGCGAGATCAGCCTGTTGTAACAGTAACGGCCGGGAAGATCAAACATTTCCCCATTCATTCCAGATTTTTACTGTTCCCATTCCTTGAAAAATCATTCAATTTCGTGCGAATTCCAAAAATTTTATCAGGCCTGATCAGGCTGGAAAAAATTGATAACATGATAGCGCGGGGAGCACCGGCGGGAGCACTGGCATACCTTACCTGGAAAATTATCAAAATCCCGTTTTTTGTTGAATCCTTTGAGCCGCATGCCGAATACATGCTGGAATCGGGTGTATGGAAAAAATGGAGTTTGAAATACCTGTTCCAGAAAAAATGGGAATCAAAAATTAAAAAACATGCCTCCGGGTTAATCACCGTAAGCAATAATTATAAGAATAGATTACTATCAGAAGGCATTTCTGATATACCTGTTGAAATGGCAGCATGCTCTGTAAATCAGGAAGATTTTAAATTTAATCAACAAGCCAGGATCCGGATCAGGGAAAAATATAATATTTCTGAAAATACAATGACTGGTATTTATGTTGGTAAGTTCGGTGACATCTATTATGAGGCTGAAGCATACAAACTGTTTAAAAATACATTTGATTTTTTCAATGGTGATTTTTTTCTGATCATCATTTCAACAGACCTTGAACCGTCAATTAAAAAAAACCTTGAAGTCGCTGGATTTCCTGCTGATAAAGTATTCTATCATTCTGCAGAGCATCATGAGGTCCCTGATTATTTATCCGCTTCCGATTTTGGCTTTGCTCCTATTCGACAGGCGTCGAGCAGGTTATATTGTTCACCTGTTAAAATCGGGGAATATTGGGCAAATGGTTTGCCAGTATTATTGACAAAGGGAGTGGGTGATGAAAATGATTTTATTGAAAGTGAAAAAGGAGGAATTTTATTCGAAATAGATGATCCCCTTCCGGCACTGGAAAAACTGAAAACATTATTGAATGAACCGGGATTGCGGAAAACAATACCTGACCTGGCTGCAAAATACCGATCATTCAACTCCACCAGGAAAATCTATGAAAAACTGATCTTGAAAAAAGATCCCTGAACTGTCATTTTTATTGCGTACTTGCAGAGGAAGAGGTTACATTTGAAATAAACTTCTTATCTATCATAAATTGGGTTACGATCTATGTGTTGGCGTTCAACAGCTGCGTTTATCCTGTTATCCTTTGTGAGATTTACATCGTTCAGCCAATGTCCTGCAATCGTTTATGATATACCAGATAGCCTGTGCTTAAATCAGGAAATCAGGATTGGTAATCTTACAACGGCTGATAGATTCTATTGGGATTTTTGTGCCGCGGATTTTGAATCCGTTCCGGACATTTCTGATATCATGGAGATTCCCGGATTTGGTTTAGCTCGGGGATTCAGAATCTTTTATGATAATGATCTTTGGTATGGGTTTGCAACAGACCGGAACAATAACAAATTTTACCGGTTCGACTTTGGCTCCAGCCTTGACAATATTCCTGTTACACTTGATCTGGGGAATCCGGGTGCTTTGTTATCAAAACCAGAGGGTTTTGATATGATTAATCATAATGGAAACTGGTATGGTTTTGTCGGGTATGAAAACAATGGCGGTCATCTTACACGGCTGGATTTTGGGACTTCCTTATCAAATATCCCGACAGCATTGGATATCGGAAGTTTTGTTGCAGGCAGAATTCGGGATATAAGATTATTGAAACAAAATGATAATCTCATTCTGATTTTCCCGTATTATAATGCAAACCAGATCTATCGTATTAATTATCGGGATTCATTTAATAATTCCATACACCCTGAACATATCTTTATCGACAATATCAGCGGGGCAAATCTACCCACTGGTCTTGAAGTCACCCTTACTTGTAATAAAGTGGTAATGCATGTTGTATCCCAGGGTAATAATTCTGTTCAGCAATTAAATTTTGGGAATGATATTTTATCCTCTCCGATGGTTGACTGGAGTTATAACTTCTCAAGCGTCATTAAGCCTTACCGGATCAGTGTGTTACGTGAAAGCGATCAGTATTTTGCCGCCATTGGAAATGAAAGTGATCCGGTTGCCCTTATCAATTTAGCGGATATGGGATCCCAAAAAATCCCCAAAGAAATAACCAATATGAATTTTCCTGTTTCTCCTGCCGTATTTGCAGCAGATTATAATGGGAAAAAGGTGATCAGGGGATTGCAGTCAAGGTTTTTGAAGAACATAGAATTTGAATCAGATTGCGGTGCGAATTATACCTTCAGCTATGATCAGGATCCATTGCCAATATATTATGATAAAAAAGGTGTACACAAAATTAATTTGAAAGTTTCAGATAACAATGGCCTTCCCGATATAAGGACCGACTCTGTTTTTGTCGGGGATTTAATGGCTCCGGAAGTTACTTTCATTACGCTGAATGCCTGTGCTGATAATATTTCGGGCTTCTCCTCAGTCAGCCCTGAGAACCTTTCTTCCTGGGTCTGGGATTTCGGGGATGGGAATGCCGGATCGGGACAGGAGGTACTTCATCAGTATGGCGATCCGGGCAGCTATGCGGTTACCCTGGAGGTTGTGGCGGAAAATGGATGCGGGAACAGCATCTCCGATACGGTCCGGATCTATGAACCGCCGGCAGCAGATTTCAGCGTTGACGATCCGGTTTTATGCTCCAACAATGCTTTGACCTTTACGAACCTGACAACCTATTCAAGTCCTGACAGCATCACCACCTTCATCTGGAACTTCAACAGTGAAAATTCCTCTTCTGTAAAGGATACTGCCTTTACATTTAACTCCGGAGGGGAAAAAATTATCACCCTCACCGCCTCGATCCCGGGTTGTTCATCAGAACGGACCAGGATCTTTTCCCTTCTCGAAGGTCCGGATGTCAGATTTGAATTTACGGATGTATGTGACGGAGATACTGTCCTCCTGCAGAATGAATCCACAGGAAATCCGGTCATTTATTCCTGGGATTTTGGCGACGGGAATATCAGCACACTCGAAAATCCGGCCCATTATTACCAGGCCCCCGGTCAATATACGGTTTCCCTGACCGCTGCAGGAAACAATGGATGCATTAATGTCCTGGAAGATATCCTCAACGTCCATCACCTGCCTGCGGCAGATTTCGATCATGAACTTCCCTGCAGCAGATCGGACATAGGTTTTTTTGACAGATCCATGGTTCAGCAGGCCAACATCACCGGTTGGTCATGGTCATACCGGTCCGTACCCGGTCCCGGCATCACCGGCCTCGACAGCATCCAGAACCCGGTTTTCGTATTGTCGGAGCCGGGTGATTATTTAATGACCCTGATGGTAAACTCCAATTATGGATGCAGGGATTCTGTTCAGAAATTATTTGAGGTTCTCCCTGCGCCCATTGCAGCATTTACCCGGAACCAGGCCTGCCTTGGAGATACCACTTTTTTCATTGATGAATCAGACATACAGCGAGAAAATTTCATTAACCGCTGGACATGGCAGATCGGTCAGTCGACGTATCCTGTTCAATCCCCGGGGCATGTTTTCCCGCAAAACGGAATATATGATGTTTCGCTGACCGTCCAGGCAGACAATCTCTGCAGGAATAAAATAAGCAGCAAGGTGACCATACATCCACTTCCCATGGCCGGTTTTACAGCAGATAATCTTTGTCAGAATGAGGTTATCCAACTGAACTCCCTGGCAACAAGTGTTTCCGATCCCATTGACCAGTATTTTTGGGAAATAGAAACCCTCGGTGTACGTTCCGGCCCATCCGTGGATATCCAGGTTGCCGCGGCCGGAAACTACCGGGTAACCCATTCGGTCATCTCAGAAAATGGATGTATTGATACCCTTGCCCGGGAGATAACCGTGAATGAGGTGCCTCATGCTGCCTTTGATTTTAATCCCAGCTATGGCGCCGTTCCATCTCAGGTACGTTTCAGAAATTTATCAACCGGCGGGAATATCTATCACTGGGATTTTGATGATGAAGGCTTGACCTCGGGTCTAAAGGATCCGGTCCATACATATCAAACCCTTGGAGCCTATGTTCCATCCCTGAGGGTAAAAAATACCCACGGCTGTGAAGACAGCATTTCTGCCATCATTCATGTAGTTGTTCCTGTCCTTGACGTGAGTATTCAATCCGTAGAAGCAATTCAGAACCAGGGGGTGATCTACTTTTCCATGGATATCCTGAATCCGGGTACGGTCATGGTCGAAAAGATGGATATTGTGATCCAGATGGACGGCGGATCCAGGATTAGGGAACCTTTCACCGATACTTTATATCCCGGTGAAGAGATCCGGTATCTTCTGGATTTTCAGTTCTATGATCTGCCGGATCAGACTCCCCAATATCTATGTTTCGAGCTGATCCCCGTAATTCCAGGTTATGCTGAGGCCAATTCCCTGAACAACCGGGCCTGCATCACGCTTGAACCTCAATTTTTCGTTCGTGATCCATATCCGAATCCTTCCGGTGGTCCATTTCTGCTTGACCTTATCCTTCCGGATAAGAAGGATATAACGCTTCAGTTGATTGCCAGTGATGGTAAAATAAGCTGGTCGCGAACTTTCCCGAACATGCCCGCAGGGCTTAATTCCATCGTACTTGAAACGGAGGGGAAAAGCGAAGGGAACTATATCCTGCGCATCATATACGACGGGATGACTATCGCCAGGAAGATCGGGATAATCCGGTAAAAGCGATGACATCCTTTGAAAGGATGCCGCTTGCCTGAAGGGCTTGGAAGAGATGACATCCCTCCGAGGGATGTCATCTCTTCCCGAAAAAAGGGATATCATCTCTTTCAGCACTCCCCTAACAGAACTCCTTCAAAAGCCTCAGTGTATTTTTGGATTTCAGTTTTTCGAGTGCCTTTTTCCTGATC
>JAGTVG010000040.1 GCA_018224645.1 Cyclobacteriaceae bacterium | reverse complement strand
AGTTCAAGATCCTGTACACGGTGTTGATTATTCTGATGATCGGCCTCCTCAGGTATGTTCTGCTTAAAATGATTAACCGCTCTGTCGGGGATATCAAACTAAAGTATTACTGGCAGAATATGGTGAGATACATCGCCTTTATCCTTGGATTCATCGTGATCAGCGGGATCTGGGTGGAAGAATTCAGGTCGGTGGCTACCTTTTTTGGGCTATTGTCAGCGGGAGTGGCAATCGCTTTAAAAGATCCCATTCTAAATATAGCCGGTTGGGTTTTTATCCTGTTTCGGAAACCCTTCACGGTGGGTGACCGCATTCAGGTCGGGAATAATGCCGGTGATGTGATAGATATCCGCTTATTCCAGTTTACCCTGAATGAAATAGGAAACTGGGTGGATGCTGATCAGAGCACAGGACGTGTGATCCATATTCCCAATGGCAGGGTATTTCTGGAAGCGCAGGCAAATTATACGCAGGGATTCAGCCATCTCTGGAATGAGATAGGTGTTATGATCACTTTCGAAAGCAACTGGGTCAAAGCCAAGGAGATCCTGATGGAAATCGTTCAACATAATTCAGCTAACCTCACCGGGGCAGCCCAAAAGAAATTGATCGAAGCATCAAAAAAATTCATGATCTATTACAATACCCTTTCACCCAATGTTTACACCAGAGTAAAAGAATATGGGGTTCAGCTTACCATGCGTTACCTTTGTGAACCCAAAAAACGCAGGATGACCGAGCACCAGATCTGGGAAAGTGTATTGACAGAATTTGCAAAACATAAGGATATTTCTTTTGCCTATCCGACGCAGCGGTTTTTCTTTAACCGGAAGGAAGGAAAGGGGCGGGAAGAAACCAAGGAGCGATGACATCCCTTTGAGGGATGCCATCGCTTTAAGGGATGTCATCGCATAGAACTAAAAAAGTCCCGGTCTGAGACCGGGACCATCGGGAGTTATCTGAAACATACCTGATCGAATCGAAAATTTTCTTTCATTTATAACTCAAACGGTAATATTTAACGCCGTCAACATCAATGAGAAGATCTGAAATACCCACATATTTTTTGATTTCGTTATCTGTGGTCATTCCCTCTGCAACCAGCTCCTCCATGAAATCAATGATCCTAACCTGGCCTTCAACGTACATAAGTTCTTCAATTTCCTTTTCCATCATGTAGGTATTGTAATAATCATCATAATCATAGGTGCGGTATGGATCCTTTTTCTCTGTGTTTTCTGTCGCCCATGCTGTGACCACGCCACCCAGCATCATAAAGAGTAATCCAAGAGTCAGCATATTTTTCTTCATCGTTTTCATATTTTTATTTTTTTAATCCCTGATTGCATACTATGTATGGCGAAGCCCATGCCAAAAAAGATAATAAATTGAAAATCAGTTGTATAGAAGAAAATTAGATAGGCGGGACTGTCTCATAACCGGACAGTCGGATCAGGACTGTATCAGAAAAATACCAGAAAGTGTCCGTGAAGTCTTATAGGTCTTCCGTCGAAATCGAGGATGCCGGCTTAAAAGTGTTGAAAATATCAATGGAATCCCCGATGAAAATCGGGGAGATGAATCGGGTAACGATTGATCGTCGATGATGTATATATTATCGGTTTTCTTCCCGATTCCAATCGGGGAAAATGACCCTTAAAACAGTGTTCGATTAGACTCCGTCGTCCGAGTTTCCGGATCAGGAATTTTTATTTTCCGAAAAGAGATGTACATCCCGCTGCGGATACGGTATTGTGATACCCTCTTTATCGAAAGCTTTTTTAACATTTTCTGTCATTTCAAAAAACACCGACCAATAATCAGCCTGTGCCACCTCGGCACGGACTTTGAAATTCACAGAACTGTCACCAAGTTCGGCAAGGTTGATAAAAGGACTTTCCTGGTTTAAGACCCTTGAATCGGTAAAAACGATTTTTTTAATGATCGTTTTCGCCTTATCAATATCATCATCATAACTGATCCCGAATACCCACTCAACAAGGCGGGTCTCCATGGTGGAATAGTTGATGATCGTACTGTTCCCCAGGGGGCCATTGGGAATAATGATCACCTTATTATCATATGACTTTAATATGGTGTGAAAGATCTGTATTTCGGTTACCAGGGCGATCACTCCCTGGGCCTCAATCACGTCACCCACTTTATAGGGCCTGAGGATAAGAATCAGGATCCCTCCGGCGAAATTTCCCAGGCTGCCCTGTAATGCCAGGCCAATGGCAAGACCTGCCGCACCCAGAACGGCTATGAACGATGTGGTGGCAATACCGATCATGGAAGCAACGCTGATAATGAGCAGAACCCATAACAACGCATTGAGGAAACCGGAGAGAAAAGGGATCAATGATGGATCCATTTCCCTGCGGAGGAATAAATTTTTAACTCCCCGGTTTACTTTTCTGATCAGAAATGCTCCTATAACCAGGAAGATAAGGGCCAGAAAAAGTTTGGGAAGATACAACATTGCATATTCAATTGCCGTGTCAATGTATGCCTGTACATTATCCATAATATTTTTTTTAAAGGTTAAGTGATTGAATAATATTGATTCTATTGTTGGTTATATTGGATCGAGATGCCATTGAATTTTTTCCAGAGCTCACATGATAATAAATTAACAGAAACATTCCGACAAATTGCCATTAAAATCAGTCTGTGAATTAAAAAATATTACTCCCCGGAGATACCGGGTTATCATAAATTATTCATTTCGGTATAACAAAACGGCTGAGATCATGTTTAGAAAAATGTGATCGCGTTTGTTGTGAAAGATTCATTTTTAAGTTTAATTAGATTATGTTTACTGGTTTCTGGAAATTTACCGGTGATGTATGGCTTCAAAAAATCGTTTGTCATTCAGGGGGATTCAATCCTGTTTTTTCTCAGACGGTTGCAGGAACCGGAATGTTTTTATGAACCATATATAAAAAAATGGGATATTCCTTAGAAATTATATTAAAAAGACCATATTTTTATACCGATTTCAAGGGAGTCCCGGTCAGATTGATCCTGAGGGAACATTTTATAGATTTCTGGTATACTGAATTGATAGACATCGATTTATGAAAGTCGGTATTGCTATTCTCTTATTTTTAACCTGTAATTCAATCTTCGCTCAGGAGCTGGAAATTTCTATCTATGATTTTCAACAGGTTGAAAATGATTATAAAATTGTGTTTAACAGCCTGAACCAGGAAATTGACAGCCTTTCAAACCAGGTCATTGATGAGATCACACAGGAGCAGCGGGATAAGCTGGCTGAACTACGCATTGACCATGAGGATCAGTTATTTGATGATGAAAAATTTCTTCCTGTCATGGAAGCTCCGATTGAAATCTCAACAGCTGATATGAATCTGTTCCATGAAAATTACCTGAATGCCATTAATTCATTTTCTGCCTTTCTGAATGAAAATATGGATTCCCTTGATTATCCGGAAGCTGTTGAATATCCGTATTGGCCGGTACGGAACAATCAATTCAGGACCACGATTCAGACCTTCAAATATGTTTTCAACCGGATCGACAGGTCCATCAGCTCGTACCTCTTCCTGATCCGTTATTCCATGCGCCAGGGCCAGCTGGAAAGTCTGGCAGTAGGGAAATATCTCAATCAGAATGAATATTTCGATTATTACGGTATTCTGAAACACGGGCTTACAGTAAGGCTTGATAAAAAGGTCTGGAAAGCCTATGTGGATTATTATAACTGGCTTATCGATATTGAATTGAAATATTCCGAACAAGTCAGAGATATAATCGAGGAATAGCTGGAAAAAGACCGGGAGGATGTATCCGCTGCCTATGGCTTTTCTAATACGATCCACAAACCCGGGGTGCAATCTTAAAATTAGAACTTGTCCTGACAGAAGGTGCGCTATATCATGCCCTTCATAAATTTTTGAATAATCGGGGTTAATCGGATGAATTAATCTGTTGTTGGATGATGATGAATATTCAACAATTTGAAGTTGACCGGCTTTAATAAATTGGGTAATTAAACGAAAAGGGTATCCGCATACCGTCCTTGACTGAATAAACCTCAAAACCAAAAAAAAACCATGGAAAAAACAATAATCCTGCCTGAACTTCCGCTCCATCACTGGGAAAAGAGTAAATTGACCCTGCACCTGATCCTGCAGATTTTGGGTAAAATCAGGTTGAAAATGACCCCCAGAAAAAACCACTGATGGTATATTACGGAATACATAAGTCCGAAGGGGTTTTCTACATCCGCAATACCATGCCATGACGGCATGCATAGCTTCGAGATGGTCCTCAACGTCCATCTGCACCAGCTGGAAATAAATACTAGCTGGAATGAACTTAGGATAATTAAAATTGATAATGGACAGAGTATTGCAGCCTTCTACCGGAAATTTATACATAGTCTGGATGAATTGAATATTCCACATCTCAATTACAGCAAGCCATTCGATCTCGGGATTGATAAATATTTTACGGAAATAGAGGAAATCCATCATTACGATCCTGAATATGTCCATCGCTTCTGGAGGATTCTGCTTTGGGTGGATGGTGTATTCAAGGAATTCAGCGGCCGGTTTTATGGGAAAACCTGTCCCGTTCATCTATACTGGCACCATATGGATCTGGCGGTGACCCGGTTTTCAGGTAAAAAGGCGCCCCCGCTCGAGCCTTCCGCCAGGGTCTCGGACAAGGATGCCTATTCTCATGAAGTGATCAGTTTCGGATTCTGGGCAGGGGACGATAATGTCAGGGAACCGGCCTTTTATGCCTATGCATACCCTTCCCCGGAAGGTATTGCCGATAAGGATCTTTTGCCTGAAGGAGCCGTCTGGGTTGACAATAACGGAAGTCCGATGGCTTTTTATCCTTACCATACACTCATAAAGGAAAAAAATCCAAGGGAAAAACTGCTAGATTTCCTGGAATCATCATACCTGGCAGGTGCCACCCAGGCGGGTTGGGACATAGAAGAATTAAAGGTTGTTGACCTCAACCGTCTCTGAACAGGAAACCACCCCCGGCATCAACGTCTCTTTCAAAGGACGCTGAGCTCATTCCATTTTATAAATTATCCTCAGCGCTTCCTTTACATGCTGTGCGGTACGGTGCTGGGAATTGAATATATGACGCAGCTTTCCATGGGAGTCAACAATATAGGTTACCCTTCCCGGAATCAGACCAAAAAGTGTAGCAGGTACCCCAAAAAGCTTTCTCACCTTATTATCCGTATCGGAGAGCAGGGTGAAAGGCAACCTGTACCGTTCCCGGAATTTCCGGTGGGATTCAGGCGGATCCTCGCTGATACCGATCACCGCCGCACCGGCTGAGATAAAATCCTCATAATTGTCCCGGAAAGAGCATGCCTCACGCGTGCAGCCCGGGGTATCATCCTTGGGATAAAAATAAATTACCATGGGAGAGCCGATCAGGTTGCGGATGTTGAATTCATTGTTATCATGATCCTTAAGGATAAAAAAGGGGATCATATCGCCTTTTTTAATTTTACTCATATCATGTGACCGGTTTGGGTTGATTCGATTAATCCCGAAGCTAACGGATTTCCACTGAGTAACTATCAACAGGCCGGAAATGTTTTTACATACGGCCGTATCACAGCGTATACCTGAAGATCCGGGTTTTGTATTTTCCCGGGATGATCACTCCATCAGTAGGCCTTTGAAATGGCCTCAATCAGTCCGCGCATATAACCCAGGGCATACAACGTACCGATGATGCTGTATCCCGGGTGTTCATTGCTGTCACCGGCCATAGTCGGCACGTGGTCGGGTCGCATGGGTCCGGTGAAACCGGTCTCATGATATTTTTTCATGGCAAGGTACATGTCGGTAATGCCTTCATCATGAAATGTTTCTTCAAAGTTCCATTTGGTGCCGCGGATATCGCGGAAATGGACGAAAAATATCTTATTCCTTTTCCCGAAATATTCGATAGCTGATGGGATATCCTCGCCCATGGTGGCAAAGGTGCCCTGGCAGAAAGTGATGCCATTGCTGGGGCTTGGATAGAGGTCAATAAGCCTTTTGAAGGCATCGACGGAGATCATGATCCGGGAAATCCCCCGTATTGACGGGATTGGCGGATCGTCGGGATGCAGGGCAAGCCTGATCTCAAGCTTCTCTGCCTCGGGAATAACAGCCTTCAGAAAATATTCCATATTCTGCCACATTTTTTCCGCGGAGACTTCCCCGTATTCCGTTAGCGGCTGATCCTTCACATCTTCATAATCGAATGCAGTGACAAGCGCATCACCCCGGCCCTTTTTATCGATTTTACTCCTGTGCCAGCTGATGACAGGCATCCAGTTATAACAGACAATGCGGATGCCGAGGCGGGCAATGTTTTTCATAAAAGTGATAAAATGCCCGATCTCCTCATCCCGCCCGTCAAGTCCCAGTTTGGTCTTTTCAAGCGATGGCGGGCCTTCGACCACCTTAAGCTGCAGGCCCTCCTGTTCGAACCGGTTTTTGATTGCCGCCAGCGGTTCGTATTCCCAGGATTTTGCTTCCCGCATGCCGACGATCGAGGGATTGGCGGAAGTTACGGCCCCGAGCACGTTCATCTGCCTGGCAAGCTGCATCTTCTGGGGCTGATACCCGAAAAAATAGGCCAGGCTCAGATCAATATTCCAGTCCGGGAGATTGGAAGGGAGTGGTTTTGCAGTGGTTTTGAGGCCGAGGGTGGACAAGGTTGCCAATGCTGCACTTTTCTGAATAAAATTTCTGCGTGATGATTTCATTCCGATGATAATTAATGTTATATACCGCGCCTAATTTAACAAAAAATTAATTAGTTCACTGGATCACTGGATCACTTGTCTGACTGAATAATACTAACCAATAACATATCTCCTTTAGGATTCAGATCTTTCCTTAAAGCCGTGGGACTGGAGAAGTGGAAAAGTGGAGACGTGGATACGCGGATTCCTGGGGAGGTTATCCGGGTGATGGTCTGACAGGGAAAGAACGGGCGGTCTCGTCCTAAAAAAAGTTTACATGTTAAACATTTAATCCTTGTATTAAATTACAATTATTATTTAGTCCTGTCATAGGATTACTGGAGTTTATTTAGTTTCCACATATTTTTAAGGCCTACCTTGATTATTTGGTGTAGGAAAGCGAAGCAGACAGGCTTCGAGCCCCGAACCCGTCTTATGGGCAGACAGGCTTCATACTATGGCCGGTTATTCTGGTCATGAGAAAGATTTCAATTCCTTGGCAGCGTTGTCAGGGATATAGTTTCCCCGATCATCCTTAACGGAATAAAGTTTCCACCTACAATCCTGACCCCCTCCATTAAATTTTTTCACCCGTCACCATCAAAAGCAGTACAATTATTGATTTTTACCCGGAAATAATGGTAATTAAGAGATTGATGGATTATTGAATGAATAACCTATGCATGTATTACTGCTTTTAAACATATTATTGATTTTTTCAGTATTTTTTCCCGTCACAACATCCGGACAATCTCTGATCCGCAACCAGACGCGAACCGACGAATTTATCGTTGAGCCGGCTACCCTGATCTGTGCCGGGTTTGAATGGATGATCTATGGGGATGAAAACCGGAATGCCCATGTTCAGGTATCTTACCGCATATTAGGGGACGAAAAATGGTCGGATGCACATCCTTTGCTGCGGATTGGCGGGGAAAAAGTCTATGGGCACGATCAGCGTTGGGTATATACAGTTCCCGATATGTTTGCAGGCAGCATTTTTAACCTGGAACCGGGACAGCAGTATGAATGCAGGTTCAAACTTGAGGATCCTGATGGGATCATCGGGGAAAATGAAAAGCAGGTGGTGGTAAGGACGAAAACAGTTCCTGAACCCTACAAATATGGTCAGGTCTATCATGTTTATCCCCCGGGTTACGAGGGCAACCGGGAGAGCCCTTCCTTTACAGGTCTTAATGAAGCTTATTACGGGGGAGGCAATCTCGGTGACTGGTGGCTGGTTCCTGAGCCCAGGGTAAATCCGGGTGATGTGATCCTCGTGCATGCAGGAATATATAAGGGCGACCGGCTTGACTATGTCGATCCACTGGCGCTCAATTTTCACGGCGCCTACGTGCTGACCCAAAAGGGAACGGCTGACAGGCCGATCACAGTCAGGGCGGCAGGCGATGGAGAGGTGATCTTTGACGGGGACGGAGCATACCGGTTGTTCGATGTGATGGCAGCGGATTATCATTATTTCGAAGGCCTGACGGTCCGGAATACGGATATCGCTTTTTATGCCGGCCTTAAACGGGTGATGGGCAGCAGCGGCTTATCGGTGGTGAATTGTAAACTGGAGGACGTGGGCATTGGGGTCATGACGCACAGTGCCGACTCAAAGGATTTTTATATCGCCGACAATGTTTTTACAGGAAGGCACGATCCGGATACCCTGGTAGGCTGGTATGGCCTGGAGCATCCTTCCCCGCTCACTTCCTATTATGCCGTAAAAGTCTATGGACAGGGGCATGTGATCTGCCATAACCGGATATCCTTTTTTCACGATGGGGTGTGTGTGGATACCCATGGCCTGCCGGAAGGGCCGGAAAAAAAATGCGTTTCCATCGATATATATGGCAATGATATTTTCAATATGTCGGATGATTTTATCGAATCGGACGGCAGTGTCCATAATGTCCGGGTGTTCGATAACAGAGGCTTCAATGCCTACCATGCCGGATTGAGTGCACAACCTGTCTTCGGCGGACCGGTATATTTCATCCGGAACATCCTGTATCATGTTCCTTCCATTTCCCTGAAATTCATGATCAGACCGGCGGGACTGTTTGTCTACAACAATACGATCTGCGCAGAAACCAGCATCAATGGATTTTCAAACGGGCATTTCAGAAATAACCTGTTTATGGGTCCTGACGACAGCCGCCCTGCATTTTCCGGAGCTACGCTGACCCTTTATTCAACCCTGGACCATAACGGATTCAGGGGAAAAAAAGGGAACCGGTCAGGGTATCGATTTCGGATGCCGGAAAATGCCTCAATGAACCATGTTGACGAAAGTGAGTTGACCACCATTGAAGCCCGGGACCTGAAGGATTTTTCCAGTCAGACCGGACATGAGTTGAGCGGGGTAGAGCTCGATTATGATATTTTCATCAATGTTAAAAAACCCGATCCGCAGAAAAGGGGTCATGTTTATTCTATGGACGGATATGATTTCGCGCTGAAGGAGGGAAGCAGGGCGGTAGACGCCGGGATCCATTTGCCGAATATCACGGATGATTTCATGGGAAAGGCTCCTGATCTGGGTGCGGTTGAGTCTGGAAAAACAGCTTTTCAATATGGTCCCAGGGAGAGAAATCAATAGAAAATAAAGGTCTGAAAAACATCTGACTCCAAATTATGATAATGTGATTTTAATCTTAGAATATAAATGAGATTATATAAAACAAAGAGCGGTATTCTCATTGAACATGAGGAAACTTTTTTCCAGGTTAAAAAAACCGGGTGGGATGAATTTTTCAACGATGATAACCTGTATGAAAAAATGAAGGAGATCGTTAGTTCCGGACATCCGGCACCCTATGGAGAAAAGATGTTGCGGGAAGATTTGGAAGCTCCCATCCAGAATCAGGAGATCTGGGCAAGCGGTGTTACGTATTTTAACAGCAAACTTGGGCGGCAGGAGGAGTCCCGTGAAAAAGGAGGGGCTTATTTTTATGCCCATGTATATGAAGCAGAACGGCCGGAATTGTTTTTTAAAGCGACGGCTCACCGGACGGTAGGTCCCGGCGGAAAAGTGGTTATCCGCCCGGATTCGACGTGGGATGTACCGGAACCTGAACTCACCCTGGCCATCACTTCGACCGGAAAGATCGTTGGATATACAATCGGGAATGACATGAGTTCGAGGAGCATTGAAGGGGAGAATCCCCTTTATCTTCCGCAGGCCAAAACCTATGACGGATCTGCCGCCCTTGGTCCCGGAATCTGGGTAAGCAGGGATCCGCTGAAGGATGATACGATGATCCATATGCTGGTTCAAAGGGAAGGGAAGGAGATCTTTAAGGGAAAAGTGGGGATCGATCAGATGAAAAGAAAGCCGGCGGAACTGGTAGCCTTTTTATTCCGTTCCAGTTCATTTCCTTACGGTTGTTTCCTGATGACAGGTACCGGGATTGTTCCCTCCAGGGAATTTACCTTGCGGTCAGGAGATGAAATCAGGATTACCATCGAGCCGATAGGAACGTTAATTAATACAGTCAGATAAAACAACAATGGAACTTACAGGAAAGAATTTTATCGGAAGCGACCGATCAGGTTTAGGTGACCTGACCTTTCAGGCAGTGGATCCTTCCAATGGCGAAAAAATATTGCCGATGTTTTTTGAAGCTACCTTGAGCGAGGTGGATACCGCCATTCAGAAAGCAGAAAAGGCATTTCAGGAATACCGGGTAAAAAGTGGCCGGGATAGAGCCCGTTTCCTAAAACAGATCGGAATAGAAATCATGGAACTGGGGGATCCGCTCATCCGCAGGTGTTGCCAGGAGACGGGATTGCCTGAAGCCAGGATCGCCGGTGAAAGGGGCAGGACCGTAAATCAGCTCAATATGTTTGCGGATCTGCTGTTGGACGGCTGGTGGGTGAATGCCAGGATCGATACGGCTGATCCGGAACGCCAGCCGGTTCCCAGGCCGGATGTGAGGAGCAGGCACATCCCGTTGGGGCCAGTTGGGATCTTTGGAGCAAGCAATTTCCCGCTGGCATTTTCCGTAGCCGGTGGGGATACAGCTTCCGCATTGGCAGCCGGGTGCACCATCGTCGTGAAAGCACATCCCGCACATCCCGGTACCTGTGAAATGATCGGCAATGCGATAGAAAGAGCAATTCATAAAACGGACATGCCTGTTGGTACATTTTCCATGGTCCACGGGCATTCGGTGGAGGTAGGCATGCATATTGTTAAACATCCTTTCATTAAGGCAGTGGGTTTCACCGGGTCGTTTAAAGGAGGGAAGGCCATTTATGATGCCGCTGTTCGGCGCCCCATCCCCATTCCTGTTTTTGCCGAAATGGGGAGTGTAAATCCGGTTTTTATCCTGCCTGGAGCTATGGCTGAATATAAGGAATCCATAGCCGAAGGCCTGGCTGCCTCCGTCACGCTGGGTGTAGGTCAGTTCTGTACCAATCCAGGCCTGGTTGCCTTTGAAGGTTCGTCAGATGCTGTAATTTTTCAGGAAGCTGCGGCCAGCCGGTTCAAAAAAATCGATACAGGCACCATGCTTACTTCCGGCATCCATCAGGCCTACCGGAAGGGAATAGAAAACATCACCGGGCAGCAGGGTGTGAAGGTCCTCGCGGAAGGAATAAAAAAGGAAACCGTGACGGGTGGAACAGCCACATTCTTGCAGGTGGATTCAAAGAATTTTCTTTCAAACAGGCAGCTGGAGGAAGAGATATTTGGTCCGTCCACCCTGGCCATTAACGCCAGCGACAAGTCGGATCTGTTAGAGGTTGCCCATAAATTAAAGGGTCATCTTACGGCGACCCTCTATGCGACGGAAGAAGATCTGAAGAACTATCCGGAACTGGTTTCGATTCTGGAGCGGAAAATTGGCCGGCTGATCATCAATGGTTTCCCCACAGGGGTCGAGGTTTGCCATGCCATGATCCATGGCGGCGCCTTCCCGGCAACCACGGATAGCCGTTCCACATCGGTTGGGACATATGCCATATACCGCTTTTCCCGGCCGGTTAGTTACCAGAATTTCCCGGATCACCTGTTGCCGGATGAACTTAAAAATGATAATCCGCTGAAGATCTGGAGGTTGTACAATGGGGAATGGAAGAAATGAATGGTTGATTATTTCTTAGTTCACTGAAAAAATTATATCACCAAATCCACATATAAACCCGGATAATCTATGTACTTCGTGAAGAATATTATGCTCCTTGCGTCGCTGTGTGTTTTAACATTCTCGACCTCGAAAGCTCAGTTCGTCGATCATTTTGATGGACCATATCGCCCATCCGATCCGGGATCACCCGAGGGCTGGGCGTTTGCCTCCGGTGATGGAGCAGCGGAAATTGATTTTCAGCAAAAGGATGGGTATGCCTCCATCCTTGTGGATGCCACAAAGGACAAGCGGAATATCTGGTGGGCATTGATCAGGCGGCAGGTGACCGGCCTGGATATGCAGGAACTGGTCAAACCGAAAATGGAATTAAGGGTGGAAGCACGGATCCGGGTAAGTCATGCACCGAGAAGATTAAATCTTCATTTTAACCACCAGCGAACCACCGATTTTCATTCCCACCTGATGGAATTCGACATCCCGGATACGATAAACTGGCATACCATCAGCATGACCACCCGGAATTTCGAAACACAGCCAGGCGATAACATCAATGTACAGATGGCGCTGATGGACTGGGGTTGGAAAAAATACAGGGTGGATATTGATTACATCAAAGTGGATGTTACAGACAGCCGTTCCATTCATAAAGACCTGGGGAATAAACTGCCGTATCATCCTCCAGTGGCCGACAAGGGATCCTTTAAAAATCATGTCCCCGCGTTCCAGGATGCCATGATCGATGAGGAATTCCGGGATATGAATTTTAACAACTGGGGAACTGAGGATGGAAGGGAGCGGGTACGTTTGCTGACCGTCAGCGGAACCCAGACCGTGATCCTTCGCTGGGATTTTTCGGCCTTGGAGGGGAAAAAGATTTCCGGTCCCGGATTGCTGGAATTGTCCACCTGGGACCTTCTGCGGTCTCCCGATTTTCAGAAGGATTTCGGGATGGTCAGGGTGGTGGAGATCCTCGGGGGGAATCCTGAATGGGAACAGGAAAGGGTGACCTTTGACTCTTTCTGTGCCGGGGATCCTCTGGATGAAGTATTGAATACGCAGATGATTATTGATTACGAGGTAAATGCTGAACGCACAGGCAGTTCGCTGTTTACCATTTCACAACCGGTACTGCAGCGTCTGATCGATGGAAAGACCAGGGGCATCGCGATCCGGCCACTGGGCGCGGTCAATGCTTCATTTTATTCGACGGAATATCAGCAGGGAAAGTTTACTGCAAAATTGCATTTTAATACGGATTGAATCCGGGTCAGTGGCAAAAACTCATGCCATGACTCAGGGTCATGGCATGAGTTTTTGCCACTCCTAACCACTATTTCTGCTCCTTACGGGCTTCCTCAAGCAATCTTCTGGCACGTTCCGGGTTATAGATGCCGCAGGGGCAGAAACGTGTCAGCGTGGCTACCGCCTGCTCCGGTGTACGGCGGCCTTCCCTGACCATGTCCATCATTTTCCGCGCCATATTGAAGGAGACCATCCCATGTCCGCACATGGTTGACAATGCAAGGATCTGTGAATTTGGCAAATGGTCATGCGGATCATTGAGTGCCAGGGCATATTCAACACTGTGACGGTTGATGCCGCAGCTTTTTCCTACCTGCTTGGCATTTTCAACCGAGGTGCTTATGTTGACCGACAGGCCGAGGTCAGCGGCTACAATATCCCTGAAACAGGCAGCGGCACTTTCTTCCGAGGTGAAAACAGCCGATACGGTACCTGGTTTTTCCACCCCTTCGATCACTTCTTCCCATTCATAGGAATCTTTCCTTTCCCAGTGGGCGGCAGGCCCAAGGTTCTTTTCCGGTGCAAGGCTTCCCCGGTTACCGTTGCCAATATTGGCAGGATCATGTTTGATGCATATCCTCAGGAACTCCTTCAGCTTCGGGATACATCCTTCATCATTTATTCCCCGGGAAGGGATGGCAAAGATGATATAATCATCCCGGAAACTTTGCGCCAGCCCGTAACGATGCAGTGTATTGGTCATAATGTTGATTTCATATTATCCTTCACTTCGATTTTATTGGTAATTCTTCCCAACCCCATGTTGGTCTTGGCCCGGGAAAATGGATATCCAAGGTTTTCGAGCAGGGGAGCCAGCAAATTATCCTCGCCGTTTGTATCGCAACGGGTGGATATACCGATAGCGATAACCGTATCGATCTGCAGGTTCACCTTATGTACGAGTTTTAATACCTTTTCAACCTCCTCGAGCGTGGTTCTGATCTCCACGATGGCTGAAAGTATCTTTTCATTCAGGATATCCTCCGGGAGATCCCCCCTGGATTCGTCAGTCATGAGAAGGGTAATCGGATTTTTTTTCTCGAATTTAATGCCATTTTTTGCGAGCGTACGGGTCATCAACTGGATATCCCTGAATCTCACCCCGACACCTGGCCTTCCGAATTCGATGGTATATCCTACCTCACCTGTATCCACCCTCAAATTCACATCGTTGGTCTTGACTTCCTCGGTACCCCGTCCCTTGATACCCGTGGACGTATGTTCAACAACAGGATCTGAAAAAATCTGTCGGATCAACCTCGGCATTTCCAGATCATTCATTTCAAATGACCCTGTTGGACAGACATCAGGTTCGGGTTCAAATCTGAACCGAAACCATCTGGCTGCCTTTCTGACCATGCGCACCAGTACCGGATTGAGGTTTTCAGTACTCATGGCGCGGTAACAGGTACCGCATTCGACACAGGCATCGTCATTGATCTGGGCCCGGTTCTTTCCGGTGTCTACATAAATGGCCCCCATCGGACAGACAGGGATACAGTTCCCACAAGCCACGCATTTTTTCTGGTTAATGATCATATCGTATTATTCAGCAATCATCATCTTAAAATAATCTTATTCTGCAACGCCCGCCAGGTAATGGGAGGATAAAATTTCTTCCATTAACAAATGTAAAATATATTCATTTATTTGACAACCTGAGGGATGTTCAATCCAATAACCCGGAACAGGTCCAACAACAGGCGATCATGATCCTTCGACTGTTAGTGATCTGCCGCATTTGGCGGTTATTTAAAATTTATTTAATTTGAAAAAGGTTATTTTCAGTCGGGTTTCGTGCTTTAATGCTTATTCCTGTTTAATCTTAATGTATCATGCCTGAAAAAATTGGTATCATAGGACTTGGACGTACCGGTATGCCAGCGGCAGAAGTTTTTCTGAATGCGGGATTTACAGTTTTTGGATATGATAAACGGCCTGAGGCACAAAAGGCCTTCGAGAATATCGGGGGAAAATTGGCCGAAGATTCCCGGCAATTGGCCGGCAACACCGATACGATCCTGGTGATGGTGCTGAACGACCACCAGGTGGAGGATGTCATTTCAGGAAAACAAGGAATCCTGAAAAATGCAACCCGGAGGACCGTCATTATTTGCATGAGCACGATCAACCGGGCCATACTGGAAAAACAGGCAGGATTCTGCCGGGAAAAAGGAATAGGTTTTGTCGATTGCCCGTTTACCGGAGGACCCGCCAGGATACCCGGAGGGAATCTGACCCTGATCGCTGCAGCGCCTGAAAAATTGCTTGCTGAGGTGAGCCCTGTCCTTGAAAAAATCGGTAAAATAATTCATGTGGGTAGCAAGCCCGGGATGGGCCAGGCGGTCAAACATTGTAATCAGTTGCTCGTAGGGGTAACTCATGCTGCAACCATGGAGGTGATCACCATGGCACGGGAATTGGGACTGGATGCATCGCTCGTTAGTAAAGTGATATCCAGCGGAATTGCCGGAAGTGAATATTTCAGGCTTCTTGCAGAAAGTGTGATTGATAAAAGACCTTCCCCCGGAGGGTTGGGGCAGATGTGCAAGGATGTATCCATTGTCGTCAATACGGCCGGGGAAATAAATATGCCTGCCTATGTTGCCAGGGCAGCATCAAAATATTTTACCAGGGCGGAAGAATTGGGAATGCAGGACCGTGAAGGGGCGGATCTAATCGAAATAGTAGAAAACACTTTGAACAATAGTGCTGATCCGGAGTAATTTCAGGCATTCCAGTAGCAAAATGAATACACGGAAATGAAAGAAACAACAATAATTCAGGGTGAGTTCCTCTGGGATGGAATTAATGAAGAGGTAATTCCAGGGGGTGCGGTATGTATTGGGAATGGTAAAATCCAGGCAGTCGGAACTGCTGATGAGATCCTCCGATTTCCTCATAACCGCGAACTGGAGTTTCCGGGAAGTACCCTGATGCCGGGTCTGATCGATAGTCATACGCATCTTTCAATGGATGCTGGCCTGGACAATTACCTTGACCATATGTCTGATCCCGTGGCCGTGCTTACATTACGGGCCGCTGCCATGATGAGGAAGGATCTGCAGTCGGGTGTAACGACCTGCCGTTGTTGTGGTGACAGGGAATTCCTGGATATTGCCTGCCGGAATGCTGTTCAGCATGGAGAAATACCGGGTCCGCATCTTCAGGTTGCAACCCGTGGCATCCGGGCCCCCCATGGTCATGGATTTGTCGGTTATCCTTTTGAAGGGACAGGACAGATTCGGAAAGCCATACGGGAAAATGCAGCCGCTGGTGCCGATTTCATTAAAATTTATATTACGGGAACACTGCGTGGAGAACGGGATTTACCGAGTTATCTTTCATATGAAGAGATCAAGGCTGCGGTTGAGGAATCACATGAGGCAGGTTTGCAGATAACAGCGCATTGTGTCGGCGGTGACGGACTGGATTGGGCCCTGGAACTCGGGCTCGATTGCCTGGAACATGTTTATCATATCGATGATAGACAGATTGAAGCATTTGCCAGTTCCGCCACCCGGCTGGTACTGACTCCTGGACCCATGCTTTCGGATGAACGGATAAAGCTTCTTCCGGAGGCCTTAATTCCGGGGCATATCAGGGAAAAAGAGGAAATAAGGGCCAGGATGAAAGCAGTCATTGCCTCGGGTAAATTTTTTGCTGTGGGGACAGATGGAAATCATGGTGAACTCTTCCGGGAGGTATTCTACCTGGTGGAGATGGGTGCAACCCCACTGATGGCACTCAAAGCGGCTAC
Source organism: Cyclobacteriaceae bacterium (assembly GCA_018224645.1). Taxonomy (GTDB): domain Bacteria; phylum Bacteroidota; class Bacteroidia; order Cytophagales; family Cyclobacteriaceae; genus JAGTVG01. The sequence continues at coordinate 2,810 of JAGTVG010000040.1, read as the reverse complement.
CCTTCATGGGGCGATCATTGGCGGTATAGATAAAAAAACAGGGAGTCTTGAACCTGGCAAGGAAGCCGATCTGATCATTATTGAGGGGAACCCGTTACGGGATCTGTCCGCTTTAAAAAGGATACGTTCTGTATGGAAAAGTGGCCGGCAGCAGTATGTGGATCGATAAATGATCTGGGAAATATGAAATACAGGGGATCACTGGTAGCCACGATTATTCTCTGGAGTGTCCTCCAGGGTTGTCATCCCGGAGAACGGCCAGGTATTATGCAGCCTAAAATATCCATGGTCAATTCCCCCGCAGACATTGTGACGCTCGGCGGCATTTTTATTGCAGACAAAGTCAAAGAAAAAAGCGGAGGAGTGATTCAACCTAAGGTTTATCATTCGGGGGTGCTTTCAGGGGGGAAGGGCAGTGCCGAAATTGAACTTTGCCAGCAGGGAACAATCGAAATACACATTACCACGACTGCCTATCTGGCTAATCTTGTCCCGAAGTTCTCCATTGTAAGTCTGCCGTTCCTTTTCAGGGATATCCAACAGGTAGTGGGCCTTGTAAAAAGTAACTGCAGGGCTTTTGAGCTTATTGATCAGGAATTAAATACAAAAAATCTGAAGATCATTGCCTGGTGGCCCCGGGGATTCAGGCAGCTGACCAATAACAAACGGGCAGTTCAGCAGTTCGATGATATTCGGGGCCTGAAATTGCGGGTAATGACCAACCAGCTTTTCGTTGACAACATGAATGCCATGGGGGCTCACCCGGTGCCGATGGATTGGGGGGAGGTGTATAATGGTCTTCAGCTGAATACAATCAATGGACAGGAAAATGCGGAGGATGTGATCTTCAGCTCGAGGCTATATGAAGTTCAGCAATATATGACCATCTGGGATTATTCAACGGATATCGAAGTGGTCCTGGTAAACCTGGATTGGTGGAATGGCCTGAATGATGAACACCGGGTAATGATCCAGGAAGCAGCAGATGAGTCGGTATCCTATGAAGTGGAATTGCTGAAAAAAAACACGGAGGAATTGCGTGATAAAATTGGAAAAAAAGGTGTCAGGATTCATTACCTTACCGCTGAAGAAAAAAAACGGTTCAGAAAATCTGTCCAACCTGTCTGGGAGAAATATGAAAAAATTTTCACCTCTTCCTTTCTGGATACTTTTTTGGAAGAAATAGAAAAACATTAATTCGGAAATATGTCCTTGAAAAGATCCGGTAATTACCCCGCAAAATTTTTTACGCTGTTATATGAAAATACAGAAGGATTTTTAATGGTAATGCTCACCGCAATGCTTGTCATTGACGTATTGCTGGGAATTCTTGCCCGATATGTTCATTTTGAAGCAGTATTTGCTACAGAGATGGGGAAATATCTCTTTATCTGGCTTTGTGCGGTCGGAATTTCAGCTGCAGCCAGGGATAACCAGCATGTTCGCATTCATTTTATCGTTAAACGGTTGCCGGTTGATCCACGGATCACCTGGATAATAACACAGGTCATATTCCTGATCTTTTCGGTCTTTTTCCTTATCTGGGGATCCCGCTTAACCTGGATGCATTTCTCCATGAATAAATTGGCCATGGGATTTAATTTTCCGATGTTCATTTTCACGTCAGCATTGCCCGTTGGTTTCGGCCTCACGTCAATCCGGCTGGCCCGGGATATCTGGTATAATCTCAGAGGATCAGGGAAGTCTGCAAACTGGGACAACCAGTTGAGAGAAGAAATATCCGAACTCAAGGATGAAATATAAAATCAATTTTCATATCATACCTCCGGAAGCATGACGGCTACCTTATTGACCGTGATTCTGTTTTTTATCTTCATGATCATCGGGGTACCCATATCGGTGAGCCTTATGTTTGGCCTGATCATTTCATTGCTTGTTTTTGACATATACCCGCTGATCAGTGTGGTCACTTTGTTTTACAGTTCCCTCGACAGTTACCTGCTGGTGGCCATTCCTTTATTTATGCTTGCCGGCATATCCATGTCCTACGGTGGTGTGGCCAAAAGGATCTTTGATTTTTCCGAGTCGCTCCTGAGTTATCTTCCCGGTTCCCTGGGGGCAGTAAATATTCTGGCGAGCATGATTTTCGGAGGTCTTAGCGGTTCATCTGTCGCCGATGTGGCAGGCCTTGGCTCCGTTGAGATCCGGGAGATGGTGAAAAGAAAATATTCATTAAAATATGCAACGGCCATTACTGTGGCTTCTTCCACCATGGCGGTGATCATTCCACCCAGCATCCTGTTGATCATTTATGCCACCATTGCAGGCACTTCGGTAGGGGCAACCCTTGCTGCAGGCCTTGTGCCGGGCCTTTTTGTTACGGCATTATTGATCCTTGTCAATACGGTATTTTCCATCCGCCGGAAATGGTCAGGATCAACGAAGTTTTCCTTTAAAAAAGTGGCCAAAACGAGTGTCTATGGATTTCCGGCCCTGTTGGCTCCGGCCATCATCCTTGGGGGTATCTTCCTGGGAACATTCACACCTACGGAAGCATCGGCCATCGCTTTTGTTTACTGTCTGTTGATCGGCGCTTTCCTCTACCGGGAATTGGATTTAAAAAAATTGTATAAGATTATTTATGAAGGGGGACGCACAACGGGTATTGTGGCCCTGGAACTTGCAGCCGGTCTGCTTTTCAGTAACCTGATCACCATCGAAGGTATCCCTGAGAATCTCACAGGACATATTGCTTCCTTCACGCAGAATCCCTTCGTCATCATGTTGTCCATGAATGTTGTCCTGTTAATTGCCGGGATGTTTCTGAATCCCGGATTTTCCATCATTGT
>JAGTVG010000039.1 GCA_018224645.1 Cyclobacteriaceae bacterium | reverse complement strand
GTTTCACTCCCATAGATCTTCAGAAATGATTTTTCCCTCAGATCCGGCAGGTTGTTCTTATTTTCACAAGATCCAACCAGCAAGCTTAAAAAAATAACCCATATGATCCCGTTCCTGCTCAATCCTTTTTTATTTCTTTTTTATTTTTGGATTATAAAATGGTCGTATAAAACGGACAGAGAGGGAAATGCTGTTTATCCGCATGGCATCACTTACCACACCGCTGATAATCATATTGCCCTGATCTGCGTTTCTTCTGGATTCTTTTGTGATATTTGTCAGACCCGGAACAATTTTAAGGTCCATAGCGACCAGTGATAACCCGCCGGATTTCATCATCACCCCGATCCCCAGAACACCGGATAAATTCACCGGATTCCTGAAGGAGGTGATGTCCCTGGATGTGATCTCTACCGGGTCTTCTTCTATTGGGGATTCCTTTGCAATATCACTCTGACCCGAATACATGAGAAGATCCACGCTGAGGCCACCATAAAAATAGGGGCGGAGCCGTTCCTCACCCACCATATACTTGACAAAAACCGGAATTGAGATATAACTGTTTGACTCAATCTGGCTTATCTTGTATCCTTCAATCCGTTCCTTGGATTCAAATTTTACATCATCCGTATAAACAAAATTCTTTCTCAAAAAGAGCAATTCCCCGCCAACGTATAAATTCCTGAACACATTAAATTCAATATTCACTCCCCCTTCAAACCCCAGTCTTGCCCTGGGCTGTTCATTGGTCTGCAATTCGTCAAAAACCGAATAATCATGAATGATCGTGGGGCTTGAAAAATTAATCCCGCCGATGATCGACCAGTAAAAAACCGGTCTTGTCCTGAAATGATTGTGAAGGAATATCAGGTCCGGTGGATCGATCTGTTCATTGATCTTCCGCTCAGGATCCAGACGAAGGAGATCCAGATAAACAGAATCCGCCTGATCCATTTGATCCAGGTATAGTTTGGTCAATGCCAGCAGTTCGAGTGCATTGATCCGCTCCTGCCTGTTAAAACCATTTTTTAAACAATCCGACAGAAGGGACTCAACATGGTAAAACCGGCCTTGGTCAAAATGCATCTGGGCAGATTCAAGGTTCTGGGAACAGGCATCCTGCCCATTTACATGCATGGTAAAAAATATGCCAATAGCGATTATAAAAAATTGGCAGCAGAATCTTTCACATATCCTTCCTATGATCATCATTCAATTTATGGCCTGTTCACCGATTCACAGGTTATCTCATAATCCACATCAGATCCCACATACCGTTCCCATTCCGCCCTGGTCATATTCCTGCCAAGGTAGTCACACAATTGCGAAGACAACATTTCGATCTTTGTTGGCCATATTTTAATTAATCCATTTTCACAACCCGAGATCAGGTAATTTCCGTCAGGGCTGAAGGAAAGATCCCATACATAATTTCCGCCATGATCGCTGAAGGTAATGGGAAGATTATTCAGATTATCTGATTCCCATAATTGAATAGTTCCATCCAGTGACGCCGTGGCCAGTAATCTTCCATCCCTGCTGAATTTTATATTGGATATACCTGCTCCATGCCCCGGTAATTCCTCCTCGAGTTTTTCGGGTTTTTCCATTCCTTTTGATATGTCATATAATTCAACGTTGCCATTATCAAAACCAACAGCGAGAATATTTTTCCCAGGATGGAATGCGATTGAGATTACCGGCGAATCACGGTGTTCCATCAATACAAACTCCAAATCCACATTGGATGTATTCAATAAAATCACTTTTCCCTTTTCACTGCCAAGTGCGAGGATCTTACCGTCCGGACTCAGGGCCATGTCCTTATATTCGGTACCAAAGCTGCGTAACAGCTGTGATCTTCCTTCTTCGAACAGGTAGGCACGCATATTCCTATCATCACCAAGGGAAATCAATAATTTACTGTTGGGAGCTATTACTACGTCGTGTATGGCTCCGGTATGTCCGCCAACCTCTACCGGCCAGCCGCCATTGCCATTCATGTCGAAACACTGGATGACCGGCTGATCACTGATCACAACAAGCCAGCGACCGTCCGGAGAGGTTTTGATCATCCTGTTCCGGGAATTGTTGGTCTGGATCACTGCCGGAGGTTTACTAACATGCTGAAAATCCCATCTGTAAATTTTACCATCGGTAGCTGCGCTGTATACGTTATTTCCGTTTTTCGAAAATTCAACTCCCCTGACGATCCCGGAATGTCCATGAAATGCATAAAGACTATCCTTCTCAGCGAAAGCCAGGTTTTTCAAAGCATAATACAGACCGTCATATATGTACCGGTCATGGAGAATCCCCCCATTTTCTATGTTAAAAATATTGGCCTGAAGCGCCACCAGACCCCGTAACTGTTCATCCCTGATCTGGAGTGATTTAGCGGCCATAGCCTGGGCAATGTTTAACATATTCAAACGTTCCACAATACTTCTCTGACGCTGCTCTTCAAGGGCTGCCCTTTCAGCCTGCGATTTTGCCTGTTCAGCCTCGATGGCGCTCAGCTGTGCCTCCTCTCTTCTGATTTCGGCTATGCGGGCCTGTTCCTCGGCATAAAGTCGTTGAATGATGGCATCGGCCTGTGCATCGAGTGCATCGGCCTGGGCATCCCGGGCCTGTTGTTCCCTGATCGTGGCAAGCCTTGATTTGGATTGGGCATCATAGGAGGCCATGGTAGCATTTTTCGCACTGATAACGGCAATTTCCCTTTGAAATCCGATCCTTTCGGCGTTGGCAAGTGCCTCCATTGCTTTTTCATCCGCATCGACTTTTTTAATCAATGCAAATACGAAGAATACAATGGCAATGATTGATAAAAATCCGAATACGACCGCCATATTCCGGGCTTTCCGGAGCATGTTCCGCTGAAGGAGTTCCTTGCTCCGCTGTTCATTTTCATAGGCTGTCTTGCTGGTTTCCAGAAAAAGAATAGCCCGCTCAAAGACAGGGTTGTACCGTTGTGCCCAGGCACGCGAAGGAATCTGCTTTTTTTGCCAGTTCAGGGCAAGCTGCAGGTCAGGTGGCCTCCATAACCCGGTCCTTCCTACCTGGTACATGGCAGCGGCATCTGATAACCGCCGGTACATCTGTGCGGATTCAAATTCTTCGTCCACCCAGTTCTTTAAACGGTCCCAGATACGCATGAGGCTTTCATGCGATATTTCAATGATCGTATCCGATCTCAGCGGCATTTGAGCGGGGGGCATCAAAATGGATCTTCCCGGCTGTCTGAATTTTTCAACGACTTTGATGATTTCTTTTTCGTGGACGTTGGCGATCTTTGCCAGTTCACTGATTTTTGCCGGTCTTCGTATGCCATAATTGTCCCTTCCTTTTTCAGTCAGGGATTTAAAAATGACCTCGCAGACTTCCCGTTCATTTTTATTCAGTTCTGAATAGGTTTCGTTGGCATGCTGGGATAAAGCTTCCTCCAGTCTTCCCACAGCGATATAATGCCGGAGGTCAATGGGTTCTCCCTCTTCCCGGTTATGTACCCAGTAATCCCAGGTACGCATCAGGGCATGCTGGAGAATGGGCAACTGATCCGGCCGGTTTCCCACATCGTTGAGCAATTGTTGGGTAAGCCGGCGGGTAATTTTCCCTCCCCCAACTGCAATGGGGCCTTCAATGGCCATTTTCTGCTGATCGCGCGTCATTTGAGGGATCAGGTAATGGCTCGAGTTTATGATCTGGGTAAGATCCGGGAACTGAGCACAATCACCGATATAATCGGACCGCATCGTGATGGCCACATAGACGGGGAGCTCATTCTGCTGAATCGTTCTAATCAATAAATTAACAAAGGATGCTGAAATATTGGCGGTTTCGATATCATTCTCCCGCTTCAGAAACCTGAATAACTCCTCGAACTGGTCGATCAGGATCAGGAAGTTAGGGGATCTTTTCTGACCTGTAGCATATTTTTTTAAAACATCCACCAGGCCCATCGAACTGCTCTTTAATATGATATTGTTTAAAGTCAGTTCCAGATGTTTCTCATGTTCTGGCAATTTGTCATAATTTTTATCTAGCCTGAGGATGGATTCTGCCAGGTTTTCAAGCGGGGAATTTCCCGGCCGGGTGGATATGACTACCCAGTCCGGACCCACACTGGTCATAAAACCCCCATAGAGGACAGGAATAAGTCCGCAATACATCAGCGAGGACTTACCTGACCCTGAAGCTCCGATAACCCCGACAAAACGGTTGTTAGCCAGCTTGATCAATATATCATCGCTCTGGCCTTCCCTGCCGAAAAAAAGATGACTTTCATCAAAGCCGAAAGGCCTGAGACCCGGAAAAGGATTGAGATAATTCTCCCTGGCCTTAACCTGCTGATCGATTTCAGTTTCTTTAACGCCCATTATTCATTTTCTAACTTTGAAAAAAATGGTTTGAAAGTCTCCTTGGAAACCTTCTCATTTTTTAGATACATCAATTTATCCGAATCAAAATATAATTCCAGGTCAATCTGTTTTTCCGAATCCACAATGATCGCCGTTGGATTAATGCCCTTCATCCGGCCCATTCCCAGTGCTTTCACACTGTCAATCAATTTGCTCTTAACCCAATTCTGGTTATTGTTCCCATAATATATTATGGTGCCGTCACATTCATTCAGATTTTTCAAATGCTGATCCCTGATCGTTAAAAGCTCACCTTCAAAGTTTGAAAAGACCACACTATAGCCCTGACTTTCCAGCAATTTACCGATAGGGGCACAATGTTTCCGCTGCTGTTCCTCACATATGAAATAAATACTCTTTCTGCGGCCATTTGTAACAACCGCTGATTTTTCCCAGGCAGCCACACGACCCGAAACCAGGGCATTAACAAATCCCTTCAATTCTTCAATCGGTATTTCCAACACTTCTGCATTCTGAATATTTACGAGGTCTTTTTTAAGATTTTCTATATATAACTTCTGCCTGACACTGACATTCTCCCTTTCCGGAGATATCCATATCACCCTTGTGAAACGTTCCAGGTATTTAATCCGGGGCTGGTCATTGATCAGTTTACTGTGTTGGGAGGCGAGCTGGTTTTCTATCTCCACGATGGTCAGGCCACGGTCCTTGATCAGTTTGCCGGGATCAACCCCGACCAGGTGGATTGAAATATGACATTTATTGAGCTTTTCATTGATCTCTTCATCCAGATCATCATAATTTTTTTCCAGATTCTCCAACTGAAGGATCTTATAATTATTCCTTACCAGTTCTCTCAGGATATTTTCCCTCGCCATTTCCAGGTCTATACCCACCCGGGCGAGATATATTCCGCCCGGCTTCATCTCATCAACCAGTTCTTCAACTTTTTTCACCGGTGAGGTCAGTTTCTGACGGAAATTTCTGATGATCTGAGCAATATCATAGATTTTCATCCAGTAGTCCGTATCCTTCTGCGCATCATCTTCAAAGTTCATTTCCGTAACAAAATCGGTGACTGCGTCTACTTTATAGAAATATTTTTTGGAATGGCGGTTTATAAACCCTGAGAGATTGTTTTCCTCAACCCGGTTTTTGAATAATCCAATGAATTCAAAATGTGCGGAATTCTTTTTTCCTGTCCTTTTCTGTACATCTTTTTCGAAAACTTCAAGATATCCCGATAACAGCGGGGACTTGAAATAATTTTTTGACAGGATCGGGATAATGACAGCCGGTTCAGTCGGATAGGATTCCGGATCAATATCGTATTCAGTCAGATGTGTCACGACATACTGATCCCCCTCAAGCCGGTTCAGTAGCCGGACCAGGTTATAGCTGAATGTTGAAACCCATCCCGTTTTTGAATCAGTCGCGGGTTTATTGTCCAGATTGCTATATATAATTAAAATCTGGGATTTAGCCACGTATAAAAATTATAAAAATATTTCACTCCAATAATGCAATTTTTTCTCTAATTATCAATAATAAATAAACATTATTCCAAATATAATCTAAATCACACTCCAGAATCGCCCCCCGTCAGGCAGTTTTTATCATATCTTCCACCCGGGTCTGGCTGTTTTTTGAAACATGATCAAGAAAATTCAACCCGATCTCATGGTCATTGATCAGCAATTCATATAATTTTTCCTTATGGATCCTCAGTAAAATCGTATGTGATAAGGGATGTAAGGTGATTTCATTTTCAGAAATTGTTTCAATCAGGAATTCCCCGATGAACTCACCCTTTGTCAGGTTATTCAGAACGATCCCTTTTCTGATCAGATTGATATATCCCTCATATATAATATAAAAATAAGTATTGGTCTCTTCTGTAATGGTTATTTTCTGATTTTTATGCAAATGCACCTCTTCGATATAATCAACCAGGTTTACGACAAAAGATCGCGGCAACTGCCGGAAAGTACTTAATCGGGCAAGGAAAAAAGCAATTTCAATGGTAAGCGGCCTGATCCGGCTGATTCCTAATTTTTCAATTTTCCCCTTGATCATCATATCGAGTTCAGATTTCCTTTCCTTTCCGATCCTGGGCACATTCTCTTCGTAGTACTGCGGATTGATCTGATACAGCGACCATGCCGAGGTATCTCTGATCAGCGGATCAGGATTGAATAAATTGGCAATCAGTTCATAAAGCAGGCTTTCATCCTTATGGATGCCCACCCAGTACAGGGCCAGGGTTTTTGACCACCTGTTGATCTGATTGAACTCCTTATTGATGATCTGTTTGATAACATCAAAAAAATCACCCAGCATATGGGGATAAAACACCTGAAGACGTTTTATCTTTTCCTGGTTCGAAATGTCATCAAAAAGCGGAATGATCCTGTTCTTCAGATCCTCTGTCAGCAACACATCGAGTAATTCAAGGGCATAAGTCAAACCTTCACTGGTTCCGCTTTCTATATTTGACCGGATCAGGTTGATGGAATAAGGATCAAAGATCATGGAAAGCAACATATAAATGTGCCGGAAATGATACTGATTTTCCTCCTCGAGTGAATTCCTCAACAGTTTGCCGATATCCGAATGAGGTACCTTATCCAGGGCATGAAGATTCCAGATGATGTCATTGACATCGGATTCGATCACATATTTGATCCGGGTATTCTGATAGGCATCTGCCTGGAATCTTGAATTTGAAAGCGCCAGTAAGGCCTGTGAAACTACCTTCTTATCTGGATAATCAATTTTTGACCACAGGATCTCCCTGGATTTGTCGGAACCTATCTTTTCAAAAATTTTAATGACACGTAGTTGTGTGTTCGAATCCTGATCCGTTTTCTGAAAAATTATATCCAGATATGGTATGATCTCATCCCCGATTTCAACAAGTGATAAAATGACAAGATCGCCGTAGGTCGATGAGGACAGTTTATCGATCAGAAAAGTATATAATTCCGGTTTTTTGATCTTTCCTGCAGCTACGATGGCGGCTGCCTGGACACCATAACTCATATCATTAATGAGCTCGATCAGGTATGGGATAGTTTCATCCGCCGGATTGCTCACGATCAGGCTCACCGCCTCCATCCGTTCCTCAGCCACGTCAGACTTTGATAACTTGGAAATGGTTTCAATGACCGACATATCTTCCCCGGCATGCAAAAGCCGGTTCAACCACCTTCCAATATCTTCCTTTCCCTTTTCTGTATTTTCGATAATCTTTATTTTATTGGGATTCAAAGATCCGGACAGGCTTCTGATCTCATTCAGCTTAAGCAGGGCAAACTTTTTGACTATTTTATTTTCCCTGCCGATAAGTGTGGGCAAAAACTTTATAAATATTTTCCTGTCAATTTTTTCAATCAGTTTAAGGGTAAATATCTTGGTAGCCGCATCAGAAATGGAATTAAAATTTTTTGTGATTGCCTCGAGTTCAACCTTCTCCAGCCGGAGATCTTCATTTTCAATTTCATGGCTTTCTAGCTTTTTCCGGACATTGTTCCTGTATTCATTGTAAAGTTTACCGGTCACAAAAAAATACCCGATCACGATAGCAAGCAGAAAATAGGAATAATGTATCAACTCGAAGAAGGTCAGTAATCCGATGACAAGGATCATCGCACCGGCAATCAACCTGGCGAATTCATTGATCACACCTTCCACCTTGGCCTGAATATCAAATCTGATATTGATATTGAGGGGCATAAAAAAGATCTTGAAAGTTGGATTCTCCAGTGCTTCACGGAGGGAATTTGAAAAGAATTTACTCAACCCGATAAATAGAAAATACCAGATAAAGTCAGAGGATGTGGTTGTATATCCGAAGAGGTTTCCGGTGATGATTGCCCCTATTGTAAATAATCCCAATATAACCGGTAAAATCATCAATGCAGTCTTCAGGCCGTAGGATGAAATCAACCTGTCATTGACAAATGTCTGCATGATGAGTGTGAAGACCATGATGGCCAGATACATATAGGAAAGAAAGGTGGCAAGGCTGTTTTCATCAGGATACTGCTGTTCCGTAATCTTCAGAAAAGTATAATCAACAAACGAAACACATATGACAGAGATCCCGATAAAAATGCTTAGCAGGATCGAATAGTTTTCCTTGAAAAACTGACTGAACCTGTATTTCCCGACTCCCTTCCGTTCCGTGGCAACACTTGCATACTTGATTTCCTTATTAATAAAAACGAGGAAAACAAAACAGGCTATAATGCTTGCGGCACTGATGATCAGAACATCCGAAACATCACTGATGTACTGAATGAAGAAGGGTACCGATATAAAGGCCAGGATGGTGGCCACCAGTTGCCCCGCATCAATACTGCCAATGATCC
>JAGTVG010000038.1 GCA_018224645.1 Cyclobacteriaceae bacterium | reverse complement strand
CAGACAGGCAAAAATTACCTGGATAGACCTGGTGATCAATATGGACGATCAAAATTCGTTTGGCCGGTTGCTGAAATTAAACCTGCCAAATTTAAACACCGATACGGATATTATGAGATACGTTGCAAATTACCAACGCAGGATGGCTGGTGGGCTGCTTTCTGGCTTCAGTCTCCGGAGATCGGATCTACCCTGGAACCATCTGAATCCGGTGTTGAAATGGATATTATGGAAAATTTCACACGTGATGGGATCATCAGCCACAACATACACTGGAACGGATATGGCAAAAACCATGAGGGTGCCGGTTCTGGTCCGAGACAACTGCAGCATACCGCTGATGGATTTCATTCCTTTGGCCTGTACTGGAGCACGGAAGGCTACGTATTTTACGTGGATGGCAAAATTTCGTGGGAAATAGAAGGTCCTGTGTCTCACCGCGAACAGTTTTTACTGATTTCTACTGAATGCAACGGATATCGATACGGTGGTCCTGCACCTGAATTGACCCATGCGGTGCTACCTGATTTTTTTATCGTGGATTATGTCAGGGTATATGATGAAATCGACTGATCAGGACATCCTGAATATGATCATTAAGCATCATCTTCATCTTACCATATATCAACATAACCTTCCGGCTTTTCACATGCCTGGTAAGGGTATGAAGGATCTCCGGTCCCGTCCCCGTCTTCATCCCTGTAATAGGTTTTAACTTCACAATCACCTGCCTGAATGCACTGATGCATGGCCCTGAGCAGGGATAAATCGCCAAGGGTATCGGAAGAAATCTCCCAGATCATAACCCCGCCAAGATTTTCCATGGCAAGTCGTGTTTTTCTGACGATCATCGGAATCCCATTATAGAACTTCAGTCCTGCAGAATCGAGATAGGCAAACTCAGGGCCTGCCTCAACAATTTTCTTATAGGAAATGTATCGTGCGGGCGGGGTAAAGTCAAATCCATAAAAAGGGAGTCCAAGGGTTATTTTCTCAGCCGGGATATTCCTTTCTTCAGTCCAGAACCTTATCGCATCTTCGGCATAATCATACGGTGAATGGGGTCCGATGTCATCGGGGCGCCATATCCCGGTCTTATCGTATACCATTACGTTGATAAAATCATACGCTTCAAGTGATTCCTGGCTTACCGCTTCATGTAATCCCGTTGCCCCAAGGGCAGTCGATATGCCTTTTCCCCTGGCATGCAGGGCGTTTTTCAACTCTACCACGAATGGGGTGTATAAATCCCCGATTGCCGGTAATAGATTCCATTCTATATCAACATCGACACCATCAAGTTCATTTGCTTCCACATAATCCAGGATTTCTTTAACGAAGACCGGCCGGTTTTCATGCAGTAAAACGGATTTCCAAACGAGGGTATCAGGTCTTCCCCCACCTGCCAATGAAACAAATACCTTCAGGCCGGCCTCATGTCCTTTGTTTACAACCGGTTTGATATCGGCATTCCGGCTGAAGACCAGATTGCCATCTTTATCCGGATTGGCAAAGGCCAGATTCAGATGCGTAAGTTTGTCAAGTTCGAGTCTGTCGATCTGTTCAAAGCCCCCTGCAGCCAGGTATCCAACAATTTTAAAACCCGTATCGTCCACGTAAATGTCCGGTTCCGTCTCATATAGCTTTTTTTCACAGGATGAAAAAATCATTAAAAACAGGATCAGCAGGAATAATGTGTGATTGTTTGAATTTCTCATAGAAGTCAGTTCAAAAATTATAAGTGTTTTCATATTGTTTTTTATAACCCTCCTGGCTTTTTGCCTTTTCAATAAAAGCCAGCTTATTTTCAAGCAGGAGGTTATTAAAAATTCACGCCGCTCATTTCAATCCATCCAGATTCAGCGTTTTTGTCCAGCCTGGTGGATCAATTCGCCCATTTTTATCCTTGCCAGGTCCCATTGTTCCGCATCAAAACTCCAGACATCCAGATTCCCGATCGATTTTTCTCCAAAAGGATCTTTGATAATACCATTGACAATCTCATTAACACGATCTTTATGGCCGTCAATCTTGGATAAAAGCCGCATATACTCATATTCCTGTACGCCATCCCTCATCATTTTCAACCGGATGGAAGGGCATGCTCCGTTAACATTGGGGATTATTCCAGGACTGTAAATCAATAAACCATTCCCGTTTAGTTTTTTATACGTAAAACCGGCATCCGAATCAGATCCGGTCTTATAGGTATCCTTCCAGGATTCGGGATCGTACCAGGCCCTTTCCCATCCGGCACCTATTCCCCAGCTGATCCAGGAGTAGGTATTATACTTCTAGCAACTCCAGCTGATCGTCCTGTCATTGACCAGCGGCAGGTCGATAAAGGTCGAACTTCCTACCCAGCTGTTCACCTTGGATTCATACAGCATCGGACCATAGATCCAGTCCTCAATGCCCATTTCCTGATATTTACGGAGCTTATCGATATCATAATTAATCGTATGTGAAGCCCAGGATTTAATGGAATTTTTAACGACCGACATCGCCTCTTCGCTATAGCTTCCATCAATCCGGAACCGGACCTCAGGATAATCATTTTTGAAAATTTCCCCATAATATACCATGCGGTCCCATGCTTCGGGAAAATACGATTCATCCAACCCGTTCAGATAAACCGTGAGCTCAGTCTTTTGCGGATCAATCATTGGCTGAAGATGGTTACGGACCTCCCTGATCACATTTCTGTACAGGGTTATGTTTTCCGGATCACGTTCCACATCCGGCTTTCCTGTATCCGGCCAACCGGCATCCCCATGTTTTCCATATACATTAAAAGGCAGTATGAAGGCTTCAAGCGGTTCGCCGATGCCGGGACCATATTCATAGCCATATTCTGACGTGAAGGCTTTTCCGGTGAAATATTTCCGAAGCCGTGAATCAAAAGGTTCCCAGTTGATGTGTATTTTATCACTTCCGGATATCTGCAGATCAGGTTTATATGTCGGATCCATTAATGAGATCCTGTTGCGTTTAAAAAGCTGATAAGTCGCCAATTCCTGTTTTTCATCCATGTTGCTTAAAAAACCTTCATGCTGCAGGCTGGCCTTCAGTTTATTTTCATTGGGGACGGCAAAATCCCAGACATTCAGCTGAACAGGGATTTCCTGGCTCTGATCGCCAATGGAAACAGAAATACGGGTAGAATAAATACCCGGTACCGCATCTTCATATAGAAATGGAATATATTGATCTACCCAGATGATCAAGGATTTCTGATGATCGATACGGTTATTAAAATCCGGGAGCTCCAATGGAAATGTCCACCTGCGTCTTACTTTCGTGGAATCCATTTGAACATAGTTAAATGGGATCAATGCATCCGGATACCATCCCTCACCCAAGGATGCTTCAGGATAACCCGTACTTGGTGTGATTACTTCCACCGCCCATTCCAGGAAAAATTCAGGATCGATATTAAGCTCCAGGTCCTGATGTTTAAAAGGTGACATGGCAACCATAATGCCTTTCAGCGGAATATCTGTATTATTGGTCAATACGAGCTGAAATGAAATATATTCACCCCTTGCAGCATGCAGGGAAACCTGTTTGCCGTCAAAAATCCAATTTGTTTTTAATGGATCTTTAGCCAATGCCAGTGTTTGATTCACTGCATCAAACCTATAATCGATAATCCCGTTGGTCGAAGGATCCATCCGGATGGAAGAAGGTAATACGCTCAGGGTCCAATTTCCAGAATCCGGATATTTATCTGAAATATTACAGCTTTGCATTAAAAGACCCATTAAGAAGATTTTCAACACTTTAATCATAAAAAATCAGTTTTAAACAACTATTTACAGGTATTCTAAAAATGTATGTACATCCCGGAATCCCGGACAACCTTTGAATTGCTTTAAAGGTCATTCATTTGCTCTCCGATATTAATAAAAATAGACCAGATAATGAAATGCCGGACAAGCAAAAAATAAGCAGAAGAAGTTTAAATAATCGGGAAGAAAAGTTTATCATTAATAAACGAAAGAAAAAAAGCTTTTTTGCTTTCCAACAACGTAAAACCAATGATTAAATATACGGCCTACGTAACCATTTTTTTTTGTGTCCTCTCGTGCAGCAGGACATCAGATAAAGATTTTTCCCTGACACCGCAGGAATATCAGGCCATGGGTCTGTCGGATCATTCGTCAGTCTGGAATTATGAGGATTATAAGGAAGCATGTGCTGTCCTGAACAACATCAAAGCGATCAAGCCATTTGCACTGCCCAAAAAAGACAGCAGAAGGT
>JAGTVG010000037.1 GCA_018224645.1 Cyclobacteriaceae bacterium | reverse complement strand
TGACCACACCCCCCAATTTCAGGCCTGAACACCTCAGGGAAGCTGTAAATGCGGGCAAACACGTGTTTATGGAAAAACCGGTTGCAGTCGATCCGGCCGGCATCAGGTCGGTATTAAAAAGCTCGGAAAAGGCAGGGGAAAAAGGGTTGACATTAGTTTCGGGCACACAGATGAGAAGGCTGCAGGCCAACCGGGAGATCATGCAGCGCATTCATTCAGGGGCTATTGGTAAAATAAACGGCGGGCAGTGTGTACGGCATGGAAGTGCCATGCGCTCATGGCAGGCGGATGAACGGGTACAGCGGTCCGAATGGAGCGATATGGAATACCAGATCCGCCGCTGGCTGTTCTGGACCTGGCTTTCGGGGGATTTTATTGTTGAAATGCATGTGCATAACCTGGATATCATGAACTGGGCGTTGCAGTCTCACCCTGTAAAATGTATGGGCGTTGGCGGAAGACAGGCTCGTACGGGGCTTGAATATGGAAATATTTACGATCATTTATCCGTTGAATACGAATACCCGGAAGATGTCCGGGTTGGATACATCGGTACACAGATCGACAATTTTACCTACCGGGGTGATCAGCGGCTGACCGGAACGAAAGGATCTGTGATGATGGATTTCAGAACCGGCCTCATCAACGGAGAACATTCCTATGAATTTACGGGAGAATCCCCCGACCCATCCGTTCTGCAATTCAAGGAAATGATTCACAGCATCAGGAACGAAACGGCATTGAATGAAGGGAAGCAGATCGCCGAAAGTACCATGACCGCCATTCTGGGTAGGATGGGTGCCTATACGGGTAAGGAAATTTCGTGGGACTGGGCCTTGAATGAATCGAAGCTGGATCTATCGCCAGCAGTCATGCAGTTCGGGGATAAAGAACCCGAACCGGTGGCCGTTCCCGGAATCACCGATCTGATCTGAGCCTGTTTATGGATTGTCTTTTCCTGATTTTATGATACCTTGCTGAACCTATATCTGTTATTAAGTGTATTAAGTTACTATGTTATTATGTCACAGAGAATTACAAGAGAACACGGAGGTTTTAACTTTGGGATCATTTTTCACAATTTCATAATCCTCACAATTTCACCATCTCTTGCTGGAGCGCTCCTGATGCATATCAGAATCCGACGCGTTTCCAATAAAATAAAATGAACAGGAACTATTAAGCAGGATAGACAAAATGCACGGTTTTTTATACAATTTATATACATGCGTTATTTAAAATTTACGATACTGGCATTGCTGATTACCCTTATGGGTTGCGGTGAAAAAAAATCCTCAACTACAAAACAATGGTACAAGGGAAATCTGCACACGCATTCCTATTGGAGTGACGGAGATGAATTCCCTGAAATGATCATGGATTGGTATAAATCGAATGGTTATCACTTAGTCGCCCTGTCGGATCACAATATCCTGGCAGAAGGCGAAAAATGGATACCGATCAGGCAGGATTCAGTTTACCAGCAGGCATTCAGAGAATATCTGGATAGTTATGGTCTGGATTGGGTTGACCACAAAACAGATTCATTGAACCAGTTGCATGTTAAACTGAAAACACTTGAGGAATACAGGGGGCTTTATGAAGAAAAAGAAAACTTCCTGATCATTCAGTCCGAAGAGATATCCGATCATTTCGGGAATAAGCCCCTGCATATAAACGCGACCAACATCCAGAAAAAAATAGATCCCATGGGAGGGAACAGTGTGGTGGAAGTTCTTCAGAATAATATTGATGAAGTAATCCGGCAGCGGGATGAACTGAATATTCCGATGATCCCACATATAAACCACCCGAATTTCGGCCATGCAATCACGCTTGAAGATATGATCGCTCTTAGGAATGAAAAATTCTTTGAGGTATACAATGGACATCCCGCGGTAAATAATTCAGGCGATTCGGTCCATATGTCGACAGAGCGGATGTGGGACCTGATCAACATTGCCTATATTAAAAACGGCCAACCCCTGATGTATGGACTTGCCACGGATGATTCCCATCATTATCATGTTAAGGGCAGTCAGTGGAGCAATGCGGGAAGAGGCTGGATTTTGGTACAGGCAGATTCGCTTAATCCGGCATCATTGATCGGGGCTATGGAGGCAGGCCGGTTTTATGCAAGTACGGGTGTTGTATTGAACGATTTGAAGCTTGAAAATAACAGACTTTTTGTTGAGACAAAAAGAGAAGCAGGAATAACTTACACCATATCCTTCATCGGATGCAGAGCAGAAAGCAGAGATCCTGAAATATTTGCTTCTGTCGAGGACTATAAGGCAGATTTTGAAATATCAAACGATATACTTTTTGTGCGGTGCAAGATCACTTCCTCAAAATTACATAAAAATCCCATCGAAAATTTATTGTATGAAACAGCATGGACACAGCCTGTCCGCCCCATTGCTGAATGATCTGAATTAATTGCTGATCAGGAAAATAGGGAAAATTTAGCAAAACACCTGCGTTCAGGAGGCCGGTGGAAAATTTCTGTTTTTATTGCAGGACAAGTTGCCAAAGTGATAGAATAATCAAGGCCATATTTCATGGAAAAATGGTTGACATTGGCGGGGATTTTTATTAGGATACTTTCTTCACCAAAACATTAAGACCATGAAAATTCAGTTTTTCGCCACTTTTACTCCAAAAAGGAACGAGACGTCAATAAACATCTCAACGCCAGGAAAGGAATCTGCCCTTACAGATGAAAATTGATGGAAACCACACCAAGCGGACCCATCTCGAAACTGGTATTCTTCTCTTCAAAATTGTTGGTATTATCGCCGTCGTTTTCCTGCGATTTTTTGCTGTAGCGTAATTGCACAAAACTTTCCGTGGACAACGAAATATTTTTGTTGATGAATACTGGCAATCCAAGCATAGGTCTTATCCCGTAGGAATTCGTCTTATACAAGGATTCATTCTCCTGGAAATTAACCGGCCGCCCGGGTCGCATATGCCGGTAATCGGATCACGGTT